>DATNKY010000223.1:0-3370 GCA_035603155.1 Solirubrobacteraceae bacterium | reverse complement strand
GGCGCTACAAACCGCTTCGCTGCTGGCGCGCACCGAGGCATGGAACGTGACCGTGCACGCCGCCGGTGGCACGGTCGGCCGCCGGCGCCTGTACCGCGCGGCCGGCGTTGGCTACCTCGGCAACATCGTCAACGGCGAAATCGGGTTTGCCGCACGCATCGCGTCGCTTCGGCGTGCCGCGCCGCGGGAGACCCCAAACGCGATCGTCGTCGCGGCTACTGAGATACCGATCGTGCTGATGGAAGTCGCGCTGGCGACGGTGTTCTCGTTCACGCTCGTCGCTCCCCTGGGTTTACCTTGGTGGACGCCGCTGGTCGGCTTCTGTGCGGTGCTGGCCGTCGTTGCAGGGCTCGCGCGGCTGGCCCGACGTCACCCGAGCGGATGGTGGAAGGGTCTCGCGGCGCTCAGCGAACCGCGTGCCCGCACCCGCGTCGCGATCTTCGTGGCGCTCGCCGTGTGCGGGCAGATCGCGCGGAACTGGCTGATGCTTTACGCCAGCGGCGTCCATGCCTCCGTGTTCGACGCGACCGCGGTGCTGATCGCCGTCGCGGCGCTTGGTGTGCTGCCGATCGGCCCAGGCACCGGCACTGCGGCGATGGTCCTGATACTCGGGTCGAGCGGGGTAGCCGGCGTCAGCGCCGCCGGAGTGCTCCTGACCGCAACGGGCACCGCCGGCGCGCTTGCGTACGGCGGCTGGGCGGTCGCCGACCGGCTCTGGACGAAACGAACAGACCAGCTCCGACTTCGCGCCTCGCGCCGAATCCTCAGCATCAGTCACAAATCGGGCGAAGTATGGCCGGCGGAAACGTCCACGCTGGCGCCGATCGAAAATTAGTTGATCTATCGGTTGGTCGGACCGCTCCAGTCGTCATCCGCGGTGTGCGGCGGCGCGGTGGGTAGTTGGACGGTCGCGCGGAGCCCGCCAGCGGCCCGCGGGGTGAGGGTGAGGGTCCCGTCGTGTGCTTCGGTGATGCTCTTGACGATTGCGAGGCCGAGGCCGACACCTGCGTGATCGGTGCGTATGCGGTTGGTGGCGCGAAGAAACGGCTCGACAAGCGTGGAGACTAACTGGGGGGTGAGCGTCTCGCCGGTGTTCTCGACAGTGAGCACGACGTTCTTGGGGTGAGCGCTTGTCGTGACCCACACCGTGCCCTGTTCGGACAGGTTGTGGACGACCGCGTTGTGCACGAGGTTCGCACTCAACTGGAGCAGCAGCGCGTGTGAGCCGATGGTGGGGGTCATATCGCCAGAGGTGTCGATCTTGACGCCATGCTTTTCGGCTAGGGGGAGAAGCGTTTCAGTGGCTTCCTCGGCTATCAGGGATAGGTCGACGTGTTCTCGGCTAAAGGACCGTTGGTCGGCGCGGCTGAGCAGGAGTAGTGCCTCGGTCAGGTCGATCGCTCGGGCGTTGACGGCGTGGAGGCGGTCGACAAGTTCGCCGTTGGCGTGGCTCGGATCGTTGCGAGCGACGTCGAGCAGTGTCTGCGTGATCGCCAGCGGAGTGCGCAGTTCGTGGGAGGCGTTGGCGGCGAATCGCTCTTGTTCGGCGTCGTGCGCTTCGAGGCGTGCGAGCATGGCGTCGAAGCCGTCGGCGAGTTCGCGGAACTCATCGTTGCGGCCCGGGAGCCGGATCCGGTGGGCGAGCGATCCGGTCGCGGCGATGCGGGTGGCGTCGGTGATGCGACCAAGTGGAGCGAGCATCCGGCCGGCGAGAATCCACCCTCCCAGCAGACCGAAAAAGAGCAGGAGGGCCAGCACTGCGGCTGCCCTGGGAGCGAAAACGTGCAGGAGGCTGTTCCGGACGGGAAAAACGTGAAGAGGGGCGCTTCCGGTGCTCCCGGGGACGATGAGCGCTTGGTCGGGGACGTAACGCAGGAGGAACACCCACACGGCCGCGAGCAGCAAGGCACCGGTGACCATAATGCAGCCGGCGTAACTGAGCGTGAGCTTGAGGCGAACGCTCAATCCAGGGGCTCTATCCACGGTCTCCTCCCTCAACGTTCGGTGTCTGGTTGCGTGTCGATGCGGTACCCGGCGCCGGCCACGGTGGCGATGATCCAGGGTGCGCCGAGGCGTTTGCGCAGTGCCGAGACCGTGATCCGCACGGCGTTGGTGAACGGGTCTGCATTCTCATCCCACGCTCGTTGGAGCAGCTCTTCGGCGCTGACGACACCGCCTTCGGCAGCGACGAGAACTTCGAGCACCGCGAACTGCTTGCGGGTGAGCGCGACGTAGCGGCCGTCGCGGTAGACCTCGCGGCGGAACGGATCCAGACGCAGGTCTGCGATCTCTCGGACGGGTGGCCTGTGGTGGGCGCGCCTGCGGTCCAGTGCTCTGAGACGGAGCACGAGTTCTTGAAGTTCGAACGGCTTGGTGAGGTAGTCGTCGGCGCCCAGTCCGAACCCGGATGCCTTGTCGTCGAGCCGGTCGGCAGCGGTCAGCATGAGGATCGGCATCCCGCTGCCCGAGGCGACGATGCGTTCGGCGACCTCGTCACCGGAGGGCCCGGGAATGTCGCGGTCGAGGACGGCGATGTCGTAGGCGTTGAGGCTCATCAGCTCCAGGGCGGCGTGCCCGTCGCCGGCGATGTCGGCCGCGATCGCCTCCAGGCGTAAGCCATCGCGAATGGCCTCTGCCATATAGGGCTCGTCCTCAACGATCAGTACGCGCATGCGCTCGATGCTCCCACCCGGAACATATCGCCGGCATATTGAAAACCACGTACGTGCTGGTAACGCCACGCTGCGTTGACTGGGGGCGTGGCCCACAGCGGACCAGCACGAACAGCCGGCCGCCGCGTGTTGATCGGCGGGCTACTTGCCCTACTCCTCGCCCGCATGGGGTTCGCGGCAGCCGGCCACCTGCTCAGCGACAAAGGCCGCACGTACCTGGGGCCGGTCGGGTGGCCGCAGGTCGGAGAGGCGGCGCTGGTGATCGGCAACGGGCGACCTGCGGCGAGCCCGGCCGAGCAGCCGGTCCCGATCGCCAGCCTGGCAAAGGTCATGACCACCTACCTGACCCTCGAGCGCTACCCGCTCGGCGGCACACAGGACGGGTTCACGCTCACCGTGTCTACTGCGCAGGCGCAGGCGGCGGCCAACGACGGCGGCCAGGGCCAGTCGGTCGTGACGGTGCGGGCAGGCGAGCAGCTGACCGAGCGCCAGCTGCTGGAGGCGCTGCTGATCCCCTCCGGCAACAACATCGCCCAGATGCTCGCCGCCGGGGTAGCGGGCAGCGACACGCGCTTCGTCGCCGAGATGAACGCCGAGGCCCGCGCGCTTGGGATGGACCACACGGCTTACACCGATCCCAGCGGGTTCGATCCGAGCACGACCTCGACCGCCGCTGACCAGCTGCGCGCCTTCCGGCG
>DATNKY010000257.1:0-7111 GCA_035603155.1 Solirubrobacteraceae bacterium | reverse complement strand
TTCGCCGAGCCGATCATCAGCCCGGCGAGGTAGACGGCGAGAAAGCCCGAGCCGTGCAACGTGTCAGCGCCGCCGTACGCCAGCGCGGCCACCGTCAGCGACGCGACTGGATACAGACCGGCGGTCGCGAGGCGGACATGGCGCAACGCGTACACCGAAGCGAAGCCGACCAGCAGCCCGATCCCGAGTCCGATCCCGATCTCGCGCACGAACAGCACGACGAAATCGGCGGCGCCGTAACCGGGCTTGGTCAGCAGATTGATGAACCCGATTACGAGCAGCACCGCGACCGGGTCATTGAAGCCGGACTCGCCTTCGAGCGTGCGCGCGAGCTTGCGTGACAGGGTCGAACCCCGCAGCAGCGCGAAGATGGCGGCACCGTCAGTCGAGGACAGGATCGCGCCCAGCAGCAGCCCCTCCTTGATCGACAGCCCGAACAGAGCAGCCGCGGCGAACCCGACGACGGCAGCGGTGAGCACGGTCCCGATCGTCGCCAGCGACACCGCCCCTCCCACCACCGGCCGGATATGCACCAGACCGCTCGTCAGCCCACCTTCAAACAGGACCAAGGCGAGGGCGATCACGCCGATCGTCCGCGCGAGCCGGTAATCGCTGAACGTGATCCAGCCGAGCGCGTCGGAGCCGAGGAGCATCCCGACGCCGAGGAACAGGACCAGACTCGGCACGCTCAGCCGGACCGCGACGAGCGACGCGACGAGGCCGGCAGTCAGGAGCGCGCCGGCCGCAAGGATCAGTTGGCCATCGGCCACACCGAAACCATCTCAATAACTTGTGTTCGGAGTTCGAATGCCACCGAGTTGCCGCCTCGAGGCATTTACAGGATGGCCGCCAACCGGCGCCCCGCCGCGCCCAGCCGGGCGATTGTCGGCGCTTCGGTCACGGTCTCGAGGTCGAGCACGCGGGCCCCGAACGCATCGAGCTGGTTTGTTCCGACGATCGCGTGGCAGGGCACGCCGGCCTGACGGGCGCGCGTGGCGACCTCGGAAACCGCCTTGCCGGCCAGGCTCTGGCGGTCCAGCCGTCCCTCGCCGGTCACGACCGCGCGGGCGCTGCGCATGCGGGCATCGAAGCCGATCGCGTCGAGGACGAACGATGCGCCGGGCACCAGTTCGGCCCCGAAGGCAGCCCAGAGGCCGCCGGAGAGACCGCCGGCGGCGCCGGTCATCGCAACGCCGCGCGGGTCGCGGTCAAGACGACGGGCGAGACGGTGCAGTCGCTTCGTGAGCCGCCGCACGTCGTCGGGCGACGCGCCCTTCTGCGGGCCGAACACCAGCGCCGCGTCCTCGAACGGCGTGCGCACATCGGACAGGATCACCAGCTTCGCGCCACGCAACCCGCCGCCGCGCTCGATCGCACGGACCGCGCCGGCGCCGCCGTCGGTCGTCGCACTGCCGCCGACGCCGAGGTAGATGACCTTCGCGCCAGCCTGCACAGCGGCGAGAATCAGCTCGCCGGTGCCGGCCGTGCTGGCGGCCCAGGCGTCACGCTCGGTCTCACCGACCAGCCCGAGCCCGCTCGCGGCGGCCGTCTCGACGATCGCCTCGGAGCCGGCGATGGCGAACCGTGCCTCGAGCTCACGACCTAGCGGATCGGTGGCGATCGCGGAGCGCGGCTCGGCGCGCAGCGGCTCGAGCAGCGCATCCAGCGTGCCCTCGCCGCCGTCGGCGATCGGACAGAGATCCACGGGGCGCCCCGCCCGCGCCAGGCCGTCGCCGATCGCGGCGGCCACTTGCTCTGCGGTCACGGTGCCCTTGAACGAGTCCGGAGCGACGAGCACCGTGTGCGGGACGCCGGCGATCGGGCTCACACCGCCAGTATCGGTCATCGGGTCGCGCGGACGCCGGCCGGGCTAGTACGACTCCATTAGGGCTAGCGGGGCTCCACTAGGACTGCATCTGTTCGAGCGCGCACTCGGACGGCTTCTTGTCCGTGCGCCACTGCACGATCTTGGTCCCGTGTCGGATGCGGCCGTCGCTGACGTGGTCGAAGGTGACCTCGACCACGAGCTCGGGGCGCAGCGAGATCCACTCGAGCTCCTTCTCGCTCTTCCAGCGGCTCGCGTCACCGTGGCCGCGCTCGCCGCTCTCGTAGGGAGCGAGCTTGCCGACGAGCTCGCGCTTCTCGGCGGCGCGCAGACCGGACGAGTGCCCCACGACGCGCAGCTTGCCATCCTCGTCATAGAGACCGAGGATCAACGAACCGACCGTGTCGGGTTCCTTGCCCGGGCGATAGCCCACGACGACCGCATCGATCGTGCGCACGCGCTTGACCTTGACCATCCCGGTGCGCTGGCCCGGCCGGTAGGGAGCTTCGAGATCCTTGGCGACGACGCCCTCACCGTAGGCGAACCACGGCTCGGTCTCGGACGGGTCGCGGGTCAACGGCGTCAGCCCGATCCCCGCCTTGGTCAATTCCTCGAGCCGGCTTCGCCGCTCGGCGAACGGGAGCTCGAGGAGCGTCTCGTCATCGACCGCGAGCACGTCGAAGGCGACGTACCGCGCGGGCGTCTGCTCGGCGAGCATCTTGATCCGCGACTCTGCCGGGTGGATCCGCTGCTGCAGCGCGCCGAAGTCCTGCTGGCCGTCGGCGGCATCGATCACGATCTCGCCGTCGACCACGTACCGTCCGGGCGGGAACGTGACCTCGGGAAAGTAGCGCCCGAGCGGCTTGGAGCCCCGTGACTGGAGCATCAGGTCATCGCCGTCGACGAAAGCGATCGCGCGAAAGCCGTCAAATTTAGGCTCATAACTCCACTTCTCGCCGAGTGGCAGCTCTTTTGCCGAACGGGCCAGTTGGGGCTCGATCGGTGGCTCGAGTGGCAGTGACACGCTAGACCCGATGCTACCCGCGCGCGGCTCAGAACCGCCGCTTCCCGGCGCTCGCTACGATCGATCGATGCCCACAGGAACGGTCACCGCAGCCGAGCAGGAATACCTCGAGTCGCTGTTCTGGCTGTACGAGGCGGGCCTCCCGATGACCGGCGCCAACCTCGCCCGGGCGATGCAGCTGTCGGCTCCGACCGTGCACGAGATGGTCGTCCGACTCGAACGCGACGGCTACGTCCGGCGAAACGCCGGGCGGGCGATCGAGTTCACGCCCGAGGGGCGCGAGCACGCCGAGAAGATCGTCGGACGTCATCGGATGATCGAGCGTTTTCTGACCGATGTGGTCGGGGTCCCCTGGGATGACGTCCACGAGGAGGCGGAGAAGCTCGAATACGCGATGACGCCGCGGTTCGAGGCGTACGTGCGTGGCGCCGTCGGGGATGCGGTCACCTGCCCGCACGGTCACCCGATCCGGGTGGGCGAGCGGATCGACGGGGTGCCACTCGCGGATTGCGAGGTCGGCGCCAAGGTCACGATCCTCCGCCTCGAGAACGAGGCAGAGGACCTGCTGCACTACCTCAAGGCGGCCGGGATCGAGCCCGGAATGGAGGGAACCGTGGCGGCCAACGACGGCGAGCAGGTGAACGTCAGCTCAGGCGATGACACGTCGACCGTGACGGTCAGCGTCGCCGAGACTGTGTCGGTGCTCGCCGACCCGTCGCCGCCGCCGCGCACGGCGCTCCCAGAGCAGCTGGTCCTGGGTCGCGAGCGCTACGGGCGCTGAGGGTCAAGAGGGCCGAGCCAGGTCCTGATCTGCTCGTAGATCGCCGGGTGGTTGAGCAGATCGAAGTGGGTGGCTCCGCCGACGTGGTGATAGTGGTCGACCGCGAAGCGCAGCCGCTCGCCGTGGCGCGCCTGCGAGAACGCGCTCGAGCGCAGCACGAGCAGATCACCGACGATCCGCGAGAGTGGCGAATCGGCGTCGGCGGCCACGGTCGCGCACACGAAGTAGTGGTTGGCGGTCTCGAGGAACGGGATCTCGCCTCCGGTGTTGCGCAGGAATGCGTCGGGGTCCTGGCCGAGCCAGTCCTCGTCGACCAGGTAGCCGTAGCGTAGGTCCTTGATGCCCGCGCTGCGCGCCTTCAGCGGGGTCGCCAAGCCACGCGTCTCGGGCAGCAGGGAGAGCGCCGAGGTGGCTACGTTTGCCGCTCGCTCGAACGGCGCGCCACGGTGGGGTGCGCCGAGGGTGAACACGTGCGCGACGCGCGACCGCCAACCGTCGGCGGCACCGTACCGGCAGGCGCTGCGGGCGACGAGCCCGCCCATCGAGTGTCCGATCAACGCGATCTCGCGTACCTTGACCGGCCACCGGCGCACCAGCTCGTCGAGTACCTTGGCGAGCCGCCGGCCGTTCTCGGAGATGTGCAGGCCGCTGTTGTAGCGGACGTAGACAGGCGTATAGCCGAGCTCGGCTTCCAGCCGGTCTCCGTAGGGCACGTGACGGTCGGCGCCCAGGCGCCAGGCGTCGTCGGTCTCGCACAGCCCATGCAGGAAGATCGCCACGCGCGCCCGGGCGAACCCGAGCGCCGCCGGATCGAGGACCAGCTCTCTACCGCGCGAGCGCAGGGTCATGGTCGTCGCGAGCGGGCTGGCGCGCCGTGCCAGCGCGTCGCCGAAGACGCCGTTGAGCGCACCGACCGCGAGCCGGCCGGCGGCGTCCTCGTCGAGCGAGCGCGCATCCCGCGAGCTGGTCAGGCTCAGGGCGCCCGCGCCGCCGCGGACCAGCGCGTCGGTGAGCCCGTGGGCACCCGCGTATGCGGTCGCGGCGACGCAGTCGTGAACGATCCGGACGGGCGCAGCGCTCGGACCGAGCCTTCCGAACACGCGGGCGGCGATCCCGGCGTGGGTATCGCGCACCTGATCGGCGACGCTGGCCGCCGCCACGCCGGCGACGTCACCGAGGGCGCGTACCTCCTCAGGCCGCATCGCCCGGCGAGCGTACCTCGTCGTCAGGCGGCATGGGCCGGCGCGCCGGCCTCCGCGTACGCCTCGGCGAGGCGCTTGATCCCTTCCTCGATCTCGTCCGGGGTGACGCCCGAGTAGGCGAGGCGGAGCGTGGACCCGCCGCCCTCGAGCACGAAGTCCGAGCCCTTGACGAACTGGACGCCGCGGGCGACGGCGGCATCGAACAGCCCGCCGACGTCGCTTCCGGGCGGAAGCTCGACCCACAGGAAGTAGCCGCCCTCGGGCGCCACGAAGCTCGCGTCGGGCAGGTGCTCGGACAGCGCGCGGCAGAGCGTCTGGGCGCGCTCGCGCAGCGCATCTCTGACGGTCTCGATCGAGCGGTCGATCCTGCCCGAGCGGCAGAACTGGTTGATGATCGCCTGGGCGACCATGTTCGGCGAGATGTAGATGCTCGTCGCGCTCTTTGCGATCCGCGCGATCAGCTCCTCGGAACCGACGAGATAGCCGCATCGGATTCCGGGACAGACTGTCTTCGAGAACGACGACGCGTAGACGACGACCTCGGGGTCCATCGAGACCATCGTCGGCAGCGACTGACCCTCGAAGCGCAGGGCGACATACGGGTCATCCTCGAAGACCGTGAAATCGTGGGCGCGGGCGAGCTCCAGCAGCCGCTCGCGCTTGGCGGCGGACAGCGTGTAGCCGGCGGGGTTCTGGAAGTTGGGGATGATGTGCGCGAGCTTGGGCCGGGTCCCGTCGTCGAGCAGGCGCTCGAGCGCGGCGGTGTTGATCCCGTCGGGCTCGAGCTCGACCATCCGGATGTCGGCGCCGCGGTTGCGCAGCGAGAGCAGCGTGCGGTCGTACGTGGGCCGTTCGACGACGACCGCGTCACCGGCGCCGACGACTGCATCGAACAGGAACGCGTCGGCCTGCATCGAGCCGTTGGTGACGAGCACCTGGGTCGGCTTGACCCCGTGGCGGTCGGCGATCCACTCGCGCAGCGGCGGGTAGCCGACCGAGGTCCCATAGCCCGCCATCCCGCCCGGGTCGGCGGCGAACGCCTGGTCGGCGGCCTCGCGCAGGCCGTCGATGTCGACGATGTCGAGCGATGGAGCACCGCGTGCGAAAGAGATCGTGCTGGCCACGAGTCCGAAGATTACGACGTCGGCTCGAGGAGCACGTCGCGGTCCCGGGGTCGCACGCTGGCAGCCCGGCGACGAGGGGCGGTCGCCGCAGCTCGAGGGGGACTTCCCGGGCGCCCGGTCGCCGGCGCCGGCCCATCAGTCGGGCTGGATCACCTCGCACGCGACGCGCCGTCGCAGCGCCGGGGTCCGGTCTCGGCGCAGCACCTTGCCGATCCCGTGCGGCGACCCGGCAACAACGATCACGTCGCAGCCGATGGCGCGTGCCCCGTCGGCCACCGCGTCGACTGGCTTGCCGTAGAAGATCTCGAACTCGGCGGGCACTTGGATCAGACCCCAGGCGCGCGAGAGATCGGCGCGGGCCGCGTCACGCAGGACCTCGTTCCATTCGCTCGAGCCGTAGGCGCAGTGGCGACCGGGGCGTTCGAGCTCGACCACCGCCGCGACGGTCAGCCGCGCCCGGTGCGCGCGGGCCAGCGCCGAGGCCGCCTCGACCGCCCGCTCGGCCTCGGGACTCCCATCGGTGACCGCGAGCACGTGCTCGTACATCGTCGTACCGAGCATACGCCGGTGGGCGTGAGCCGCGACGGGGTTCGCCGGCGGGTCCTTTGGGCATTTTGCGCGCCATATGTCCAAAATGCCCAACAGAGGGACCGGGGGGCCCGCAGCGGGACGCATCCGGGGCGCGCAGCGCTAGCTCAGCAGCGCGACGGCGAGCTCGGCGACCTGCGTGGGGGTCCGCCCGACGCGGACGCCCTTGCTCTCGAGCGCCTCTGCCTTGGCTGCGGCGGTGCCGCGCGAGCCGGACACGATCGCGCCGGCGTGGCCCATCGTCTTGCCGGGCGGAGCGGTGAAGCCGGCGATGTAACCGACCACCGGCTTGGTCACGCTCGCGGCGATGAACTCGGCCGCGCGCTCCTCGGCGTCGCCACCGATCTCGCCGCACATCACGATCAGCTCGGTCTCGGGGTCTTCCTGGAACATCGCGAGCACATCAATGAAGTCGGTGCCCGGGACGGGATCGCCGCCGATCCCGACGATCGTCGAGTTGCCGAAGCCCCGCTGCGCGACGACGTTGCCGATCTGGTACGTCAACGTCCCCGAGCGCGAGACCACGCCGACATTGCCCTCGCGGAAGAAGCTCGCCGGGATGATCCC
>DATNKY010000298.1:0-2299 GCA_035603155.1 Solirubrobacteraceae bacterium | reverse complement strand
TCCGGTCCTCGTACTCGACGACGGTCATGTTCTTCCCGATCTCGCCGAGCCCGCCGAGAGGGAGAACTCGCAGCTTTGAGTTGCTCACACCGCCATCGCCAACGCGCGAGCGGTCATCCGGCCGCCACCGACAGCAGCCCGTGACGTTCGAGCATCGCGCGCACGATGGCGAGCTCCCCGTCGTCGAGCTCGACGTAGGGCAGTCGCGGAGCGCCGACCGGGACTCCGATCATCGCGAGCGCCGCCTTGAGGCTGCACGCCGCGGGCGCGATCGCCAGGTCGCGATATGCGTCGTGAAGGCTCGCGTCGATCTCCCGGCGACGCTCGGGTTCGTCGACCATCCGGCGCATCTCATCACCGAACACGTGGCTGCCGGTGAGCACTCCGCCGGGCTCGCCCAGGTCGAGGACGTCAGCGAGCATGTCGTCGTTGCCGGCGTAGATCATCATCCCGTCGATCTTGGCCAGGTTCGCCGCGTTGGCCTGCTTGACGGCGCAGATGTGGTCGAGCTGTGCGAGCTCGGCGAGCAGGTCATTGGGCATGTCCGACGCCGTTCGCTGCGGGATGTTGTAGAGCACGATCGGCAGCTCGGTGGCGCGGACGACCTCCGTGTAATGGGCGACGATCCCGCGGTGGCTTGGCCGGTTGTAATACGGGTTGACCGACAGCAGCGCGTCCGCGCCGAGGTCGGTGGCCCGCTCGGTCAAATCGACCGCGTGGCGGGTGTTGTTGGAGCCGACGCCGGCGATCACGGTCGCCTTGCCGCGCAGCTCCTGGACGGCGAGTCCGATCACCGCAGCCTGCTCGTCGTCGCTCATCGTCACCGCTTCGCCGGTCGTCCCGCAGACGACGACGCCATCGGACCCGTGCTCGATCAGATGGTGCATAAGCGCCACGGCCGCGTCCTCGTCGACGCGCCCGCGCTCATCGAACGGCGTGACCATCGCGGTCAGTATCTCGCCGAAGTTCGCGGACATCGCGGTCGATTATCGCACTCGCACCGGGCGCATCAATGGGCGGATGCCCCCGTCACGCGTGCGCCGTCGAGACCGATCAGGGGGTCAGCTCGCGTTCGTAGAGGCGCCAGCGCTTGACGAGCCGGCCGCCCATCGCCTCCAGGCCGCGGTTCATCGACGTGTTGACCTCGAGGATGAAGCTCGCCTCGCCGGTCTTCTGGCGGCTGTGCTCGGCGGTCTTGAAGTGCTCGAGGTACAGCGCGGCCGCGACGCCTGTGTGCTGGTACTCGGGCAGCACGCCGAGAAAGCCGACCCGGAGGCGGTCGATGATCCGTCCGCGCAGGAGGTAGTAGAGCCAGCCGAGCGGCAGCAGCCGGCCCTTCATCTTCTTGTAGACCTGGTGGATGTCGGGGATCGTTATCGCCATCGCGACGGTCTTGCCGTCGGCCTCGGCGATCATGTACCAGTCGCGCGAGAAGACCAGCTGCATGTCGATCGTGTACTGATCGAGGTCGGCCTTCGAGTACGGGACAAACCCCCAGTTGTGTGACCAGGCCGCGTTGTAGACCTTCGCGAATTCGTCCATCTCCCGGCGCAGGTGACGCCGCGACATCCTGCGGATCGTGATCCCGTACTTGGTCCGCGCCCGTTCGGCCACCTTCGGCAGGATCGGGTTCATGCGTGCACGGTCTGAGATCGAGAGATCCCAGCCGAACAGGTCCATCGCCTTCGTCAGGCCGGCCGCTTCGCAGCGCACCTGGTAGTACGGCGGGTTCCAGGGCTCGCGGATCAGCGGCTCGCGCTCGAACCCCTCGATCATCACGCCGCCCTCGTCGTTGAGCTGGAAGTTCATCGGCCCGACGATCCGGTCACAGCCGCGCGAGCGCACCCAGTCGGACGCCACCGCGAGCAGCCCGTCGACGATCTCCTGGTCGTCCTCGAACTCGAGGAACCCGAACATGCCCCACCGGCTCTGATGAAACTCGTTGAAGGCGCGGTCGACCTGAGCGGTGATCCGCCCGACGACGCGTCCGTCGCGCCGCGCGAGGAAGTACTGCGCCTCGCCGTGGGTGAAGTATG
This sequence comes from Solirubrobacteraceae bacterium, assembly GCA_035603155.1. Classification (GTDB taxonomy): domain Bacteria; phylum Actinomycetota; class Thermoleophilia; order Solirubrobacterales; family Solirubrobacteraceae; genus Palsa-465. The sequence continues at coordinate 263 of DATNKY010000298.1, read as the reverse complement.
CGTTGAGCTTGCGCGTCAAGAACACGTAGCGCTCGAGCTTCAGCGGCGGGATCCACGGCGTCCCGACGTGCAGCCGGTACGGCAGCGCCACGAACTCGCGCAGGTCTCGCGGACCTTTGACCGCGCTAATTTCGACGGGCATCGGCTCGGAACCGTATCGGAGGACCTGGCGTGAGCTCATCGCGAGATCGCATCCCGTCGCCGGCCGCACCACGGCTGGACCACGGCTGGACCACGGCTGGACCACGGCTGGACCACGTGCA
>DATNKY010000377.1:0-3509 GCA_035603155.1 Solirubrobacteraceae bacterium | reverse complement strand
CTCGCGGGCGCAGGGAGCATCTCGTTCATGGCGACCGGCAACACCACCCTGCAGCTCAACTCCGAGCCCGAGATGCGGGGCCGCGTGATGTCACTGTGGTTCGTTGCGTTCCAGGGCTCGACGCCGATCGGTGGGCCCGTGGTCGGCTGGATCATGGCCGTCGTCGGGCCCCGCGCCGGGCTCGGCCTGGGCGCGTTGACGCTGATCCTCGTCGGGATCGGCGGACTGGCGGCGATGCGGCGGGTGCCGTTCCGGCGCGCCGGGATCCCGAGCCCGGTGCTGCGAACGCACAGCAGCGTCTAGGCCGGACCGCTGCTTGTCGAAAGCGCATGGGCTCGTTCGACGCTTCAACGTATGCATCGAAAATCAAACACGGGAGGATCGACATGCGGAGGATCGTCGTCACCGAGTTCATTTCGCTTGATGGCGTGATTGAGGACCCGGGCGGCAGCGAGGGCACCGACTTCGGAGGCTGGACGTTCAAGTTCGACGACCCCGAAGGCATGAAGTACAAGCTCGACGAGGTCATCGACCACGACGCAATGCTGTTGGGACGCGTCACCTACGAGGGCTTCGCCTCGGCCTGGCCGGGTATGAAGGACGACGTCGGCTTCGCCGACAAGATGAACGGGATGCCGAAGTACGTCGTCTCGCGGACGCTCGAGAAGGCCGACTGGAACAACTCGACGATCCTCTCGGGTGACGTGGCGACCGAGGTCGCCGCGCTGCGCGAGCAGGATGGGGGCGACATCCTCGTTGCCGGCAGCGCGAGCCTGGTCGGCGCACTGGCCAGCGCCGACCTCGTCGACGAGTACCGGTTGATGGTCTTCCCGATCGTGCTCGGGAACGGCAAGCGGCTGTTCGCCGACGTCTCGGGGACGCCGATTCTCAAGCGCGTGGATGTAAAGCCGCTGGAGTCGGGGACCGTGATCCTCACCTACCACCGGGCGTAGCGGCGCCGGTGCGCGCCGGTTAGGCTCGTGGCGACATGGAAGCGCCAACCTTCGATCTGCAGAGCCATTCGCTGCACTCAGACGGCGAGCTTGCACCGCGCGACGTGGTGGGCGCGGCGGTCGCCGCCGGAGTGCAGCTGCTCTCGCTCACCGATCACGACACCGCGGCCGGCGTCGCCGAGGCCGCGGAGGCGGCGGCGGACGAGGGGATCGGTCTCGTCCCGGGTACCGAGATCACCTCGATCTGGGAGGGCAGCCAGGATCTGCACGTGCTCGGCTACCTGATCGACCCGGACGAGGCGACCCTCGTGAGCACGCTCGAGCGATCGCGATCCGATCGGGAGCACCGGGCGGAGGCGATGGCGGGGGCGCTGAGGGAGCTCGGCTACGAGCTCGACGATGCCGCCCTCGCCCGCCGTGCGGCCGAGGGCCGGTCAATCGGGCGCCCGCACCTTGCCCAGGCAGTGGTCACCGTCCCGGGCAACCACGACCGTCTCGCCTCCGAGGGTCTGCTCGACCCGACCGAGTTCCTCGTCGCCTACCTGATCGAGGGCAAACCGGCGTTCAGGCCCCGCCAGGCCCCGACCGTGCAGCAGGCAATCGAGCTGATCCACGGTGCCGGGGGTGTCGCTGTCTGGGCGCATCCGTTCTGGGACGTCAAGGAGCCCGAGGCGGTGCTCGCCGCGATCGACACGTTCCGGGACGCCGGACTGGACGGGGTCGAAGCCTTCTACGTCACGCACACGCGCGAGCAGACCGAGCTGCTGGTCGACTACTGCGCCAAGCTCCGGCTGCTCAGCACAGGCTCGTCTGACTTCCACGGCCCCCACCATCACACGTTCTCGAAGTTCCGCGCGTTCGATACCTACGGGCTGGCGCCGGTGCTTGGTCCGATCGCCGCCCCGACCAGCACTGCCAGCTGACGCCGTGCGCGGTCAGGCGGGGACGCTGCGCTCCGAGAGGTGCGCGCCGACCTTCCGCTTGACGCGCTGCAACGCGTTGTCGACCGTCTTGCAGTCGCAGTCGAGGCGGCGCGCCACCTCCTCGTAGGAGTGGCCGTCGAGATACAGGGCCAGGACGCGGGACTCGAGCTCGGACAGCGCGGTCGAGATGCAGGCGACCAGCGCCCGCAGCTCCTCGGACGAGATCACCTGGTTGACCGGGTCGTGGACCGTCGGGCCTGGGAGCATCTCGTCGAGCGTCGGCTCGCTGTCACCGAACGCGCCCGCGGGGCTGCTCGAGAACGAGACGTACTGGTTCAGAGGCGCGTGCTTATTGCGCGTCGCCGTCTTGACGGCGGTGATGATCTGGCGGGTGATGCAGAGCTCGGCGAAGTTGCGGAAGCTCGATTCGCGGTCCGTCCGGTAATCGCGGACGGCCTTGTAGAGGCCGACCAGGCCCTCCTGGATCAGATCGTCGGCGTCGCCGCCGGCGAGGAAGTACGACGATGCCTTGAGCCGGACGAAACCGTAGTAACGGCGCACGATCCGGTCGTATGCATCGGGGTTGCCCTGCTTGGCAAGGGCGATCAGGTAACCATCCTCAACCCTTGGTTGAGCCTGAGAGTAAGCAGACAGTCGGGCCACGAGTACCTTTCCTTTGTCGCCCGTCGTGTAGGCGGGCGATCGGAATTTCGTGGCGCGCTACCTCCCCTGGCGCCGCACCATTATTGGTCTTCCCAGAAAGCAGGCGAGAAGTGCTCGCTCTCTGTCAACCTGAGCCCTAAAGCTCGAGTTGATCCTTATTCAGCGGCGCGAGCTTGACATAGCAACGCTCGCCTGTCAAGCGCCATGCAAGTTTCCTTGCCGATCGCGCGCGGCGGCGAAGATCAGGACCGCAGCCGCGGCGCTGACGTTCAGCGACTCGATCATTCCCCGGACCGGGATCGAGACCAATACGTCGCAGGCCCCGGCGACCCTCGGCCGCAGACCGCGCCCCTCGGACCCGAGCACGAGCACCAGCGGTCCGCTGAAATCGACCGTCGCGTAGTCGGCGGCGCCGCTCTGGTCCGCGCCGTAGCACCATACGCCGGCGCGCTTGGCGCTCGTCAAGAAGTCGGCGAGGTTGCGTACCTTGGCGATCGGCAGGTGCTCGACCGCGCCGGCCGACGCCTTGCAGACAGCCGGCGTGACCTCGGCCGAGCGTCGTTCGGGCACCACCAGCCCTGATGCTCCCGCGCACTCGGCCGAGCGCGCGATCGCGCCCAGGTTATGGGGGTCCTGAACCTGGTCGAGCGCGACGATCATCGGCTCGGGGAGGGCGAGCAATTCGTCCTGCGCCGCGTAGCGAAACGGCGACACCTCGGCGCATACACCCTGGTGCTCGGCCGACCCGCAGATCCGCTCGAGCTCGTCCGCGCTCGCCCCGGACGTGATCCGCGACAGCTGCGCCAGCCAAGGTTCGCGCCGCGCGTTGGCGGTCGCCCACACGCGGGTGACCGTTCGCGGGCCGCGGATCGCCTCGCGCACGGGGTTTCGCCCGTAGACGATCACTGCGGCAGCAGCTCGAAGCCACCCTGCACGTCGCGCACCACCCAGCCGAGCGCCGCAATCTCGT
>DATNKY010000226.1:0-2192 GCA_035603155.1 Solirubrobacteraceae bacterium | reverse complement strand
GCGAGCACCACCGTACTCACGGCGATTGCCAGTACGGCGCGCATGGCTAGTTGAGATTGAACGTGGCCGGCGTCCCCACCACCGAGCTGTCAGACACCCACACGTCAACCGACCCTGGCTGCACGACGAACTGGCCGGCGTTGTTGTAGGAACCGAGGTTGGACGGGCCGAGCGTGAACGTCACCGTCTTGGACTGTCCCGGCGCCAGCGTCACGCGCTGGAAGCCCTCGAGCTTTTCCACGGGCTGCAGGATGGGCGTGTAGTTCTCGTGCAGGTAGAGCTGCACGACGTCATCGCCGGCGACAGATCCGGTGTTGGTGATGTTCGTGCTGACGGTCAGCGAGCCGTTCGCTGACACGCTGGTCGACGACAGGTGCGGGCTCGACAGCGAGAACGTCGTGTACGAGAGCCCGTAGCCGAACGGGAACAGCGGCGCGTTCGGCGCGTCGAGGTATCTGGACGTGTACTTGTTGTTGGGGTCATACGGCCTGCCGGTCGGCAGCTCGTTGTACGAGATCGGGATCTGCCCGACATTCACCGGGAACGTCATCGGCAGCTTGCCGCCCGGATCGACCTTCCCGAACAGGACGTCGGCCACCGCATCGCCGCCCTCGGTACCGGGATACCACGCTTCCAGCAGCGCCGGCGCGTTGGCGGCCAGCCAGTCGATCGTCAGCGGCCGTCCGTTCATCGTCACGACCACGTAGGGCTTGCCGGTATTGGCGATCGCCTGCACGAGCGCGAGCTGCTGACCGGGCAGGCCGAGCATCGTTCGCGACGATGCCTCACCGCTGTCCGAGGACGGCTCGCCGACGACCACGACCGTGACCGCCGCCGACTGCGCGGCGCTGACCGCGGCGCCAAACCCTGACGTGGACGTGCAACTGGTGTCGCAGCCCTGTGCGTAGGTGACGCTGGCGTTCGGGACCGCCGCCTTGATCCCGTTCACGACCGAAACGATCTTGTCGACCGAGACCAAGTCGCCCGGGGTGGTGTCATAGCCGATCGGCACGTCGGGTCCGAGCTGGTCGAGCGGGTCGTCGGCGAGCGGGCCGACCACCGCGATCGACGGCGTGCTGGTGCTCAGCGGGAGCGCGTGGTTGCGGTTCTCGAGCAGGACCATCGACTCGTCCGCCGACTTCCGCGCCGCGGCCAGGTTTGCAGGCGTCAGCTCCGCGGTCTGCACGCGCGTCGGATCGGTCAGGGGATGCGAGAACATGCCCGCCAGGTACTTGAGCGTCAGCACATGCCGGACCGCGTCGTTGAGCTGGGCCATCGTGATCTTCCCGGACGCGAGCAGCTGCGGTCCGTAGTTGTCGTAGTTGGAGTACGGGCTGGAGCTTCCCACCTGTACCGCCATCTCGATGTTGATTCCGGCCGTCAGTGCCAGCTGCGCTGCCTGTGCCCCGTTTGCGGCGTAGCCGAAGGCCTCCAGCTCCTGGACGGCCTGGTAGTCACTGAGCGTCGTGCCGCCGAAGCCCCACTCGTCGCGCAGGATCGTCGTCAACGTGTACGGATTGGCGGTGTTGGGCACCCCGTTGAGCGAGTTGAACGAGGCCATCACCGTCGCGGCGCCGGCGTCGACCGCCGCCTTATAGGGCGGCAGGTAGTCGTTGAACAGCTGCTGGGTGGACATGTCGACCGTGTTGTATTCCCGGCCGGCGACCGGGGCGCCATAGGCCGCGAAGTGCTTGACGGTCGCCGCCATCTTGTCCGGGGCACTGAAATCGGAGCCCTGGTAGCCGCGAACCTTCGCGGCGGCGATCGCGGAGCCCAGATACGGATCCTCGCCCGCGCCCTCGACGACGCGGCCCCAGCGAGGATCGCGGCTGATGTCGACCATCGGGTTGAACGTCCACTTGATGCCGTCCGCGGTGGCCTCCGAGGCCGACACGGATTCGTCGTTCTCGACCAGTGCGGGATCCCAGCTGCTGGCTTCGGCGAGCGGCACCGGGAACATCGTCTTGTAACCGTGGATGACGTCGAGCCCGAAGATCAGCGGGATTCCGAGCCGTGAGTCCAGCGCCTGCTGCTGGACCTGGTTGATGTTGTTGACGCCGACGAGGTCGAGGACCGAGCCGATTTGCCCGTTCTTCGCCTCGGTCAGCAGGTCACCCGGCGTGCCGTTGGGCCCGTCCGGACCCGCCATCTCCAGCTGGCCGAACTTCTCGGCGACGGTCATCCGCCCCAGC
>DATNKY010000296.1:0-13127 GCA_035603155.1 Solirubrobacteraceae bacterium | reverse complement strand
GTCGGGTTCGTAGATCCACGAGCCGGTGTTCCAGTAGCGGACCCGGCCACCGGGAGTGGCGGTAACGCCGTCGAGCGGCTGATGCGTGTGGGCGAACACGATCTTGTCCGTCTCGTGCGCCCAGCCGAGGTTGACCACGACCTGCTCGAACGCGTGGACGGCGCGGCGGGACGGGTCGCTGGCGCGGACCATCCGGGCGACCGTGTGGTTGGCGACCTCGCTGCCTCCGGGAGCCCCGGTCCGTTCGCGCCGCTGCGCCTCGTGGGCGCGAGCTCCGTCGTAGCTGACGGCGATCCGGGGGCGTCGTTCGGCGTGCGGCGGGTGACCGTCGAACGCGTCGAGCTGCGCCGCCAGCCAGCCGGCCACGTGCTCGACCCCTCTGACCGGCGCAGCGCTCGCCCGGAGCGCGCGCGCGGTCCGCTCAAAGACCTCGAACGCCCGCTGCTGCGCGTGGGTGCCGTTCGGCAGCTGCGCGACCAGATAGAGGAACGCGGTCAGCATCGTGATCGTCGCCTCGTAGTCATCGACGCTCGGCCGGTGCTCCTTGCCACCCACGGCGATCGCCCACAGCACCCGCGCAAGCACCTTGCCTGGTGCGGCGCCGGTCCGCCGGGCGTGGAAGTCGAGATAGTGCCCGTGCGTGCAGAGCACGCCGGCGAATGTGTAGGTCGGGTATCGGACGTCGATCTCGACCCCGTCGAGCCGGCGCTCGAGGAAGCGGCGGAAGAAGTCGATCCGGCGCAGCTCCCCGGAGAGCTCGTCCGGCGGGCGGCCGGTCGCGAGCTCGAGTTCGACCAGGGCCTCCTCAGCACGCCTGACCAGATGGTGGTCGTGGTTGCCGGCCAGGAACACGAACCGCTTGCCCTGGAGCTTTTCGCGAATCAGGTCAAGCAGGCCATCGGCGGCGCTGAACGCATCGCGCAGAGATGAGAACAGGAAGTCGAACATGTCACCGAGGAAGATGATCTCGTCGACGTCGAGATGCGGCTCGAGCAGAGCGATCGTGCCCGGCTCGCGGAGGATGTCCTCGCCAGTCCAGGCGCCGAAGTGGGTGTCAGAGAGGACGAGCCCGCGCACGCGCGTGCCGCTCCTTGTGCTCCAGCCGATCACCAGGATCCTGCAACCAGACACCCCCTCTTGAATCCGACGGCGCCATCTTCTCATGCTCGCTGAGCTGGGCGGACCGGACCGGGACGGTGCAGCTGCCGAGTCTGGGCCATTACTGTTTCACCGATGATCGACCGCCTGACTACGCCGATGACCAGCTCGGGCTGCTGCGCACGACGCCGGGGCGGCAAGCCTTGATCACGGCGGAAGAGGTCGGCACCGTCTCGGTGTTCGCGGGGCTCAGCGAGGCCGAGCGAGAGCAGATCAGCGGTCGGGCGGCGGATGTCACTCTGGTCGCGGGCGAATACGCCGTGCACGAGGGCGACGAGCGTGCGCTGTTCGCGGTGATCGAGGGGCGGATCGAACCGGTCCGGATGGTCGACGGGGTCGAGCGGGTGTTGGGGAACCGCGATCCCGGGGACGTCTTCGGCGAAGTGCCGATCGTGCTCGGAACCGTGTTCCCGGTCGGCTTTCGCGCCGCAGGGCCGACGCGCGTGTTGCGGCTGGAGCCGAGCGATTACCACGCCCTGGCGGCTGCCGTTCCGGACGTCAGCAAGCAGGTCGGCAACCTTGCGACCTACCGGATGCAAGGGCCCCGTGGCCTCTCCGGCCTGGCGGCCGAGCAGCGCCAGCCGCGGGCGATCGTCGTCGGGAGCCGGTTGGACGCCGACACGACGACGCTGCGCCACTTCCTCGACCGCAACCAGGTGTCGTTCACGTGGTTGGCGGGCGACGCTCCCGATGCCGAGCAGGCCTGGGGCGGCCAGCTGCCACCGGAGCCTGACTGGCCGGTGGTTCGGGTCGTCGACGGGAAGACGGTGGTCAGGCCACGATTGCGCAGGGTGGCGGAACTGCTCGGGTTGGGGACCGAGCCCGAGCACGCCCAGTACGACACGGTGATCGTCGGCGCCGGACCCGCCGGGCTGGCGGCGGCGGTGTACGGAGCATCCGAGGGGCTGGGGACGGTCGTGGTCGAGCGCGAGGCGCCAGGAGGCCAGGCCGGGACCTCGTCGCGGATCGAGAACTACCTCGGGTTCCCGTCAGGGGTCTCGGGCGCAGAGCTGGCCAGCCGCGCGCTCTCGCAGGCTCGAAGGCTGGGAGCCGAGATCCTCGTCACCCGCTCGATCTCACGAATCGACGTGGCGACCCGCCAAGTGCACCTCGACGACGGCGACGTAATCCGCACCAAGTCGATCATCCTCGCCTGCGGCGTTTCCTGGCGACAGATGCGTACTACGGGATTCGATCGCCTGGTCGGCAAGGGCATCTACTACGGCGCCGCGCGCAGCGAAGCCCGGGCCGCCCACGGCCTGGACATACACATCATCGGCGCGGGCAACTCTGCCGGCCAAGCGGCGATGTTCTTCTCTACTCACGCCCGCACCGTCACCATCCTCTGCCGGGGTGACGATCTGCGCAAGAGCATGAGCCAATACCTGATCGAGCAGATCGCGACCCGCCCCAACATCCAGCTCAGGCTCGGCTGCCAGGTCAATGCCGGCCACGGCGAGAGCAGCCTGGAGGCGATCGACATCCATGACAACAACAGCGGCGAAACCCAGACTGTCGAATCGGCCGCCGTGTTCATCTTCATCGGCGCCGACGCCGAGACGAGCTGGCTCCCCGCCGAAATCGCCCTCGACAAGCGCGGCTTCGTCCTCACGGGCGCCGACATGCGCAGCGCCGGACACTGGACGCTGGACCGCGATCCCTACCTTCTGGAAACCAGCATCCCCGGCATCTTCGCCTGCGGCGACGTTCGCTACAGCCCGGTCAAACGTGTCGCCGCCGCCGTCGGCGAAGGCAGCATGGCGATCGCGTTCACCCACCAGTACCTCAGGGACGCGTACGTCGACCCGGTCGGCGCCGCGAGCCCCAGCGTGCAGCCCGTATTGGTGCGTTGACCGGCGCAGCGCCGCTCAGCGTCGGCCTGTGACCGCGCGTGCGTTCCGGTCACGTCGGAACGTCAGATCACGCGACCTCGAGCACCTTCGCGCCGCCGAGCGCGCCGATCAGCTCGTGGGTGTCGACCTCGAATACGGAGTGCGGCGTGCCCGCGGCGCACCACACGGTCGCAAAGCGCCGCAGCGAGGCGTCGACCAGCGTCTCGAGCTGATTGTCGTGGCCGAGCGGCGGGATCCCGCCGATCGCGAACCCGGTCGCGGCCCTGGCCTGGTCGGCATTCGCCGGCTCGAGGCCCAGACGCCCGCTGTCGACGCGTCGATCGCCGGCGCACAGCACCATTACCGGCGTCTCGTCGCGAACGAACACGAGCGACTTGACGATCTGGCCGACCTCTGCCCCTACCGCTGCCGCCGCCTCGCGCGCCGTGCGCGCCGAGTCGGTCAACGTCACGACCTCGATCTCGAGACCTTGCTCGCTCAGCCGCTGCCTCACGCGTTCGGCGGTCGGGTGCATCCGGCGCACCTTAGTCAGTGCAGGGCCGTCGAGGTTACGATCCCCGGATGGCTGGATCCGGACACGTCGGCCGAGTCGCCGGACGCGTGGCAATCGCGCTCGTGCTGTGCCTTGGTCTCGCGGCGAGCGCCAACGCGGAGTCGACGCCGGCGGCGCGCTATCTCGTGATCGCAAACGCCGGCAACCGGAGCCTCGACCGTTATTTCGACCGGTTCGAAGGGCCAGACCGCAACCATCTCGCTCGCGCGCGGTCCGATCTCCGCCACATCGCCGCCACCGAACGGCTGTTCGACCGGCGGCTCTCGCGGATCGCGTTCTCGGGGCGGGCCGAGCGGATCGCTCGCTCGCTGTACAGGCGCAATCAGAAGCGCGCCGGGCTCACAGCCATGGCGGCGAGCTCGTCGTCGCTGCACGAGCTTCGCGTTTTCGCGCGACGCCTGGATGCCGCCAACGCGCCGGTCGAGCGCGCCGTCAGGGCGCTCCGCCGTCAGCTTGGTCTGCCGCCCCCGCCGACGAGCTGACGGTCGCGAGCCATGTGTGTCACCGTGAGCCGATGGCAACGCGCCTCCGCGACCTGTTGACCAACGAGCTCGGCGAGCTTCGTTTCGAACCGTCTGACAAGCGCATTCGTGCGCAGATCGCCGGCGTGACCGTGGTCGACAGCCAGCGCGCGATGCTCGTCTGGGAGCCCAAGCGGGTCGTCCCGAGCTACGCCGTCCCGGTCGCCGACATAGACGCCGAGGTGATCGCGTCGGTCACCGATCGGTCATCGACGTCCGCCTCCGAGGTCGTGATTGCCCCACAACTGGACGGCCGGCCGGTGTACGACCCGAGCATTCCCTTCACGGTGCACACCACGGACGGCACATCGCTCGACCTCCGCAGCTCCGGGCTCGAGCGCCGCCAAGCCGCATTCCGCCCAGCCGACGACGCGCTCAGCGGCTACCTGATCCTCGACTTCGGGGCGTTCGACGCGTGGTATGAGGAGGACGAGCACAACGTCGCGCACCCGCGTGACCCGTTTCACCGCATCGACATAGTTCGCAGTTCACGCGACATTCGCGTGCAACGCGACGGCCAGACGCTTGCCAGCTCGAGTTCGCCTTACATCCTGTTCGAGCCGCCGCTGCCGGTCCGCTATTACCTGGCGCCCGGTGACGTCGATCGCGATCTCCTGGCCCCGAGCGAGACGACGACCTACTGTGCGTACAAGGGGCGAGCCTCGTACCTGTCATTCAATGGTGAGGATGTGGCCTGGACCTACCGCGAACCGCTGCGCGAGGCCGTCGAGGTGACCGACAGGATCGCGTTCTTCAACGAGCTCGTCGATCTCGTGGTCGACGGCGTGGCTCTGCCGCGGCCCATCACCCCCTGGTCACCGCGTTAGCCGTGGCCTCCGGGCTGATCATCAGTGACTCGTTCGTGATCGCCGACTGGTCTGACCCCGGGACGCATCCGGGCCGTCCGATCGCCGGACTTCATCTGCATCGCTCAGACGACGAGGCCTGGGTCGTGCTCGAGGGCCGCCTCGGGTTCCGCGTCGGAGAGTCACAGCGCGAGGTGGGCGACGGAGATTCTCTGCTCGTGACGCGCGGGACGGCCCACTCATTCTGGAACGCCGCACCCGAGCCCGCGCGCTACCTACTGGTGATGACACCCCGGATCCACCGGCTGGTCGAGGCACTGCACGCGGGGGACCGGACCGACTTCGCTCAGATCTTCGAAGAGCACGACTCCGAGCTGCTCGCCTGAGACGAGACTCGTCGGCGGCGCCGATCGATGCGAACATGGCCATGTGGCCCACGTCGTTGTGTCCCGACTCGCGTACGCGCACCCTGGCGGCGACCTGCTGTTCTCCGACGTTTCGTTCCGCGTTTCCCCGGGCCAGCACGCAGGTCTTGTCGGCGCGAACGGAGTCGGCAAGAGCACGCTGTTGAAGGTGCTCGCGGGCGAGCTGGCCGCAAACGAGGGCGAGACGTCGGTCGGCGGGATCGTCGCCTACATGGCACAGGACGTCGGCGTCGCGGACGATCTGCGCACGGTTCGTGAACTGCTGCTGTCGCTCGCTCCGCGCGCCGTCGGTGAGACGGGACGGCGGATGCTGAGCTACGAGGCGCAGCTCGAGGACGGCGATCCCGATGCCGGGATCAGACTCGGCGCGGCGATCGCCGACTGGTCGGTGCTCGGGGGCTACGAGCTCGAGGGGCAGTGGGACGCCGCTTGCCGGCGAATCGTCCGCGCTCCATTCACCGAGCTCGCCGACCGTCCCGCGATCACTCTCTCCGGAGGCGAGCGCAAGCGGCTGGTGCTCGATGTCCTGTTCTCGTCGGACGCCGATGTCCTGCTGCTCGACGAACCCGACAACTTCCTCGACGTGGCCGCGAAGCTCGCGCTCGAGCGCCAGATCGGCAACTCGAAGAAGACCGTCGTGATGATCTCCCACGACCGCGAGGTTCTGTCGGGGGCGGTCGGTTCGATCGTGACCCTCGAGGGCAACGGAGCCTGGGTCCACGGCGGTTCCTACGCAACCTACCCCGAGGCGCGCGAGGAGCGCCAACGCCGCCTGGGCGATGCCGTGCGCCGGTGGCACGACGAGGACCGACGGCTCTTCCAGCTGATGAAGACGTTCAAGGAGCGGGCGCGCTACTCGAGTGACTGGGCCAAGAAGGCCGATGCCGCCGAGACGCGGTGGCGCCGATTCCGCGACGAGGGGCCTCCCCCGGCCCCCGTCACCGACTTTGCGATCAAGGTTCGCATCCGGGGCGGTGACTCCGCGCGCCGAGTTCTCGATCTCCGCGCAGTCGGGATCTCCGAGCTCGTGTCGCCGTTCTCGGACGAGATCCACTTCGGCGAGCGGGTCGGGATGGTCGGGCCTAACGGATCCGGCAAGAGCCAGCTGCTCCGGGTACTGGCCGGGGAGCGCGAGCCGGACCTCGGCGAGCTCGTCGTTGGCCCACGCGTCTCGACCGGACTCTTCACCCAGACCCAGTCGCGCGGTGATCTACGCGGGCGGGTCGTACTCGAGGTCGTGATGAATCGCGTCGGTGGCGGTGGCGTCCAGGCCGCGATGGCCGCACTGGCCCGCTACGGCCTCGCCGACGCGGCGCGGCGCTCATATGACGTGCTCAGCGGCGGCGAGAAGGCCCGGCTGGAGGTGCTGGTGCTCGAGCTCGAGGGACACAATCTGCTGCTGCTCGACGAGCCCACCGACAATCTCGACATCGACTCGTCCGGAGCGCTCGAAAAGGCGCTCGACACGTTCCAGGGAACGGTCGTTGCGATCTCGCACGACCGCGCGTTTCTGCGCACGGTCGATCGCTTCCTGATGGTCCTGCACGACGGCAGCGTCCTGTCGCTGCCATCGTACGAGTCAGCGCTCGAGGCGCTGATCGACCCAGCGGACGCAGCGCGGATGCCGCTCGTCAAGCAGTTGTAGCGGCGCCTCGGCGTCGCCCACCGCCGGCCCTCGCCGGTCACGCGCGCACGACACTCGGTGCACCCGTGCGCAACAACCTGTTGATATCGCCGTCACCGCTTCGTCACAAATGACGGTCGAGTCGGACATAGGTTGCCCGCGGTGCCTGCGCGTCGGGCGCGGGCGGCGAACAGAAAGAGTCATTCATGGTGAGACGGACGTCTGTTCCGCGCGCTCGAGCGCGCATCTCATCGTGGGCGCTGGCAGTCGCCGCGCTCGGATTGTCGGTGTTCGGACTGGCGGCGCTGTCGCCGGGCACCGCGCTTGCCGCGAGTACGTGCACGCTCCCACACGGCGTCAAGCATGTGGTGATCCTTCAGTTCGACAACGTTCACTCCGAGCGTGATAACCCGAATGTGCCGTCCGACCTCGAGCAGATGCCCGCGCTTCGCAACTTCATCACCAGCAACGGCACGCTGCTGACGAACGATCACACGGTCCTGATCTCGCACACCTCGGGCGGCATCGTGTCGACCGAGACGGGCCTCTACCCGGATCGCAACGGGATCACGGTCGGCAACACGTACGTCTTCTCGGACCCGGCAGAGAGCAGCGGCTCCGGCTTCAGCTCGGCGTTCAAATACTGGACCGATCCGACCTCCGCGTCCGCCGACAACACGCCAACGCTGATCACGACCGGCGGCAAGAACACGCCCGCACCGTGGGTCCCGTACACGACGCACGGCTGCGACTTCGCCGGCATCGGCGCCGCCGACATGGAGCTCGAGAACACCTCGAGCGACGTCACGCAGGCATTCCCGGGCGGCCTGCCGTCGGGGGTGAAGAACGCCACCGACATCGAGGGACTCGCGATCCACTGCTCGCAGGCTGACAGTGGCGCGAGCGGCGTGTGCGCAAATGGCGAGACCGACACCCTCCCCGACGAGCCCGGCGGCTACACGGGCTTCAAGGCGCTGTACGGAGCCTTTCAAGTCAACCCGTTCCTGACCACCGGCAGCTTTGGCGGCGGCACGTCGACGACCTTCAATCCGGTCTTCGACGTGTTCGCCCCGGATGCGAACAACACCGCGGCCAACGGACTCGACCCCGCGCCGGTCACCGACCTCCCGGCCGACTCGGCGACCGGGATCCCGCCCGACAGCTTCGGCTCGTTCGACGGCACCACCTCGACCTCGCCGATCATCGACAGCCGGGGGAACACCGGCTTCCCCGGCTTCGACGGGATGGAGGCGAATAACGCCCTCGGCTACACGGCGGCGGCGCAGGAGGCCGGCGTCCCGGTCACCTACACCTACCTCTCCGACGTCCACGACGACCACTACGACCAGAACAACGGCAACGCCTTCGGACCTGGCGAGGCTGGCATGGAGGCTCAGCTGCGCGAGTACAACGCGGCCTTCAGCGCGTTCTTTACGCGGCTCTCCGCCGACGGGATCAACAGCAGCAACACGATGTTCCTGATCACCGTCGACGAGGGTGACCACTTCAGCGGCGGGCTGCCGCTGAACCCCGGCTGTGACGGCGTCACAGTGCCGTGCCAGTACACGAACCCGCTGACCAAAGCGCGCAACGTCGGCGAGGTGGACGTCAACCTCAACACGCTGGTGCAGCAGACGACGGGCGACAACACGACGTTCGACGAGGACAGCGATGACGCGCCCGAGATCATGATCAAGAACCAGCCGGCGGCCGACTCCTCCCAGACCCGGAACCTCGAAAAGGAGATGTCGGCGCTGAGCGAGTTCGACCCGATCACCGACGGACCCGAACCGATCACGGACAACATCGCCGACCAGCAGGAGCTCAGCATCCTGCACATGATCAACGCGGACCCGCTGCGGACGCCGTCGTTCGTCGAGTTCGGCAACGACGACTTCTTCTTCGACGACGGGTTCGAGGTCCCGTGCCCTGAGCCCGGGCTCGACGCGGGGTGCGCGCAGCAGGATCCGGGCTTTGCCTGGAACCACGGCGATGACCAGCCGCAGATCGCGAGCACCTGGCAGGGCTGGGTCGGCCCCGGGATCAAGAACCTGGGGACCGACGGTGAAACGTGGACTGACCACACCGATGCTCAGCCGACGATGATGTCGATGCTCGACCTGACCGACGACTACGCGCCCGACGGGCGTGCGATCTCACAGATCATGGACCCGTCCGACATGCCGCCCGCGATCGCGGCCAACACGTCGGACTACGACGCGCTGTCAAACGCCTATAAGCAGCTCAACGCTCCGTTCGGTGAATTTGGGCGCGACAGCCTGCAGGTCAGTACCCGGGCGGTGTCGACGAGCTCTTCCGGCGACGCCACCTACCAGGCATGGGACAGTCAGCTGGCGGCGTGTGAGGCGCTGCGGAGCCCGCTCGTCTCACAGATCAACACGTTGCTCAACAACGCCGCGTTCGAGCCGTCGTTCACGATTGACCCGGCAACAGCGCAGTCGCTGACCGAGCAGGCGAACGAGCTGATCAGCGACATGAGCCAGCTCGACGGGATGTCAACGCCGCCGAACTTCAACGTCTGCGGCGGCACCCCACCGAGCGGCACGGGCCCCGCTGGCCCGGTGGGCCCCGCTGGCCCCGCTGGCCCGGCAGGCCCCACTGGCCCGGGTGGCCCCGCCGGCCCACAGGGCCCGTCTGGCGCGCAGGGCCCGGCCGGACCGGCTGGCCCCGGCGGCGCGCAGGGACCGGCCGGCCCGCAGGGTCCCGCAGGCGCACGTGGCCCGGCCGGCAGGACACCGCGCGTCAAGTGCGTCGCGAAGGTCAAGCACGGCAACGTGATCAGCGTCACCTGCAGGGAAGTGGGGCAGGGCGCGTCGGCGAACGCCCACTTCGTCGTCTCGCTTTCGCGCGGCAAGCGAGTCATGGGCTATGGCCAGGGCCGCGCCAAGAGGCAGATCGTCGTCCACCACCGCAGCAGGCTGCACGGCCGCTACCTGCTGACGGTGACGGTCGCGGGCACCAAGCACTCGATCAGGACGCACATCCGCGCGTAGAGCAACGCTGGGCCGAGGCGCCGGGCCGCGATGGTCCGGCGCCTCAGTCGCCGCCGGAGTACTCCGCGGCGCGGCGCTTGGCGTCGCCGGCTTTTTTAGCTGTCAGCGGCGATCGTGTCCTCGGCTCACACGTCGAGCTCGCGGGTCTGCACCTCGAGCACGCCATTCGCTCTGCGTTCCGCCATGACGATCGAGTACTCGGGCACTTCGAGCCACGCAGTCGTGTCGAGCGTCAGCGGCTCGGATGCGATCAACAGCGACCGCGGCTCGCGGCTCGCCGTCATCGCAGAGCTGCCGTTTCGCTCCAGGTACTCGCCTCCGAGCGTGTACCACAGGCTCACATACGGCAGATCGGTCTCGAGCAGAGTGTCCTCGTCGGGGTACCAGCCGTAGTCGAACGAGAACCGCGTCGCGACGAGCGTCTCTCCGGTGCTGAGACAGAGGTTGACCGGCGACGAGGTGTCGATCCCGTATCGGGAGCGGATCGAGCGAAGCAGCCCCAGCGTCGAGACGGCGGCCTCCGCCAGCTCGTCGGTCTCCGGCCGGCCATAGGGGTCGTCAAGCTTGGAGAGCACCAGCGCGTAGATCCACTCGGAATCGGTGTTTCCACGGATTCGGCGCGCGAGCTCGGGACGGACGTGCTCGAGGAGGTCGTAGCGCATCCGCGCGAACTCGCGCAGGTGACCATTGTGCGCGAGCACGACCGGGGCGTCACCGAACCGAAACGGATGCAGGTTCGCGTCGCTGACTGACTCGGGGTCGGAGTGCGTGACGCCGCGGACGTGGGCGATCAGGCACGTCGGGGAGACCTTCGAGGCGAGGCTCTGCAGGTTGCGATCGAAGCCCGGCAGCGTCGTCGTGCGGTAGATCAGCGGTTCCTGCGCTCGCACCGATCGCGGATCCCAGACGGCCATCCCGAAGCCCGCAAGGTTGAGGAACGTGTTCATCATCCGCGGGCTGTAAGACTGCGCGACGAGCGAGCTGTCGGTCTCGAACAGCAGATGGCTGAGCGAGACCGGTTCGCCGATGTAACTGAGCAGGCGGCACATCGCGAGGATCGTATATCGGCCCATCGTGCCACCGGCTCCGCCCAGCGGCGCGGCCGTGACGCCGCCTTGACCGTGCCGACCGACCGCAGTACAGCTGAGATACCGTGCGTTCAGGAAAGGGTTTACATGAGCAACACTCGCATTCTTGTGCTCGGCGCCGGATTCGGCGGCCTCGAGCTGACAACCAGGCTGTCGCAGCAATTCGGGGACGAGGTCGAGATCGTGCTGATCGATCAGAGCGACGCGTTCGTGCTCGGTTTCTCCAAACTCGATGTGATGTTCGGGTTCGCCGATCCGGCGTCCGTCCGGCATCCCTACGCGGAGATCGTCAAGCCCGGGGTGAGATTCGTTCAGGCGGTGATCGAGTCAATCGATCCGGCCGCCAAGCGCGTCCAAACGAGCGCCGGGGCATTTGATGGTCACGTGCTAGTGATCGCTCTCGGCGCCGACCTCGACACGGCCGCCACGCCCGGCCTCACCGATGGCGGTCACGAGTTCTACACGCCGGAGGGAGCCATCGCGGCGCGTGATGCGATCGCGGGCTTCGGCGGTGGCCGGGTGATCGTCGGGGTGCTCTCGACCCCGTACAAGTGCCCGCCGGCCCCGAGCGAGACCGCGTTGCTGATGCACCAGCACCTGACCGACCGGGGGCTGCGTGATCGCTCCGAGATCGCGCTCGTCGTGGACTTCGGGCGCCCGATCCCGCCGTCGCCGGACGCATCGTCGGCCTTGCTGAAGGCGTTTGAGGAGCGCGGGATCGCATGGCATCCGCGCCGCGAGGTGTGCGCGCTTGATCCTGCGCGCAACGAGGCGACGCTCCGCGACGGCGCCGAGCTGGGCTATGACCTGTTCCTCGCGGTCCCCGTCCACCGGGCTCCCGCGGTGGTCCTCGAGTCCGGGATGATCGTCGACGGCTGGATCCCGGTCGATTCCCAGACGCTTGAGACGTCGTTTCCCGACGTGTACGCGATCGGCGACGTGGCGGCCGTCGGGACGCCCCGGGCCGGCGTGTTCGCAGAGGGCCACGCCGCGGTCGCCGCGGAACGGATCAGCGCTCGAATCCGCGGCCTCACCGCTTCGGCCCAGTACGGGGGGCATGGTGTCTGCTACGTCGAATTCGGCGACGACCAGGTTGGACAGATCGACGTTACGTTCTTCGGTGACCAGAAGACGGGCGAGCTGGTCGGGCCGTCCGAGGCGCTCCTGGCCGAGAAGGCCAACTTCGGTTCCAGCCGCATCAGGCGCTGGTTCGGACGCGAGTGGACCGCGCGCGAAGACCGCCCACCCGCGTCGTTGCCAGGCACCGCTGGGGACTGAGCGGTCGGGCGGCCGTAACGTGCGACGGCCCGGCCCGCGCCGCTAACCGACGTCGACGAGCGGTCGCTCGCCGGCGGCGAGCGATTTCAGCTGCTCGAGCGACGCGTTGATGAGCCGCGGGAAGTCCTGATCGTTGGCCTCGTCGATCCACCGCTCGAACGCGGTCCTGAAGACCGCGATCCCGATCTCGGCGGTGAGGCTCGCGGCGGGTTCGCCCACTCCGCGCTTGCGCAGCGTCTCGGCCAGCGCATCGCCGAGCGACGCGAGCTTGATCAGCTCGCGCTCACGCAGCTCCGCGCTCGAAGCGATGATCGCCTGGCGCTGTCGCGCGAGCGCCACGCGCTCCGAGAGGAGCGCGGCGGCCGCCTCGAGGCCGGCGGCGACCGCCTGGATCGGCGCCACGTCGTCGGGAGCGTTGGCGGTCGCGCCGACGAGCTCGTCCTGCAGGGTTGTCGCGCCGCCGAACAGGACCTCGCGCTTGTCGGCGAAGTGCCGGAAGAACGTTCGCTCAGTCAATCCCGCGCGGGCGGAAATCTCCGCAACGGTTGTGTTGTCGAACCCGTTCTCGCTGTAGAGCTCGAACGCCGCCTGCTCCAGCCGGCCGCGCGCACCAGGTGTCCATCTCGCCATGCTCGATGATTCTAGTGATGTCAGCCCCTGTCATAGGTGTGATACTGTGATGACAGCGACTGACATACCTCGAACATCGCACACGGGGCCCGGTCGCCAAAGCACAGACACCGATTTCGGAGGACGAACCATGCGTGTATTTGTCACAGGCGCGACCGGATTCATCGGCTCCGCCGT
>DATNKY010000431.1:0-2862 GCA_035603155.1 Solirubrobacteraceae bacterium | reverse complement strand
GAAGTACGCCGTCGGCTGTCCCCCGGCGTCGATCCGCCCATGCAGGGTGCCCCCGTGCTTGCCGATCGCCGTGACGCGAGCTCCGGTCGTCGCCTTCGGCGCGCGCGCGCCCGCCGGCGCGACCGGGGCTGTGACCGTCGTGGCCGCCGAGGCGGTCGCAGTTGCGCCCTCGTCGTTCGTGGCCGACGCCGTGTTAGTGGCTGTTTCGGCCTTCGACACGGCCGCCACGATCGAGACGGTCGCGGTTGCGCCCTTGGCGAGCATCCCCAGCGAGCAGGTGACCTTCGCCGGTGCTCCGCTGGCCGAGCAGGTGCCCTGCGACGCGGTGGCGCCGAACAGGGTCGAGTTGGCCGGCAGCTGGTCGACGACGGTCGTCGCCGTGGACGGTGCCGGTCCGCTGTTGGTCGTCGTGAGCGTGTACGCGAAGGCCGCCCCGGTGACCGCATTCGCAGGCGCCGATTTGGTCAGCGCGAGCGCCGCCGCCGCGAACTCATATGCGCCGATGTCGCACGAGGCGCCCTGCGGGCGGGCGATGCCGCGCGCGTCGGTGGCCGGGCAGCCGGTGTTGGACCCATGATCGATCGCGGGGCTGGCCGGCATGAGCGCATCGGTCAGCAGCGCGCCCCCGTTGTCGGCCGGTGGCCCGAGGCGCGGATCGATCCCCACCGTGTCGGTCGACGCGTCACCCTTGAAGCAGCTGCTGTCGCTGTCGAGGTTGTGGCCCACATCGACCGTCCCAGGCACGTGGGACGACGACGCGGCGTCCGCGCAGTCACCGCCGGTGTTGTCGGCGATGATCGTGTTGAGCACCCCGGTCGCCCCCGAGCCGGTCGTCATGTTCGAGGTGTCGAACACCCCGCCGCCCTCGCCGGGGGCGGCGGAGTTGCCGGCGATCGTGACGTTCGTCAGGCTCGTGGGTATCGGCAGACCGAAAACGATGGCGCCGCCGAAGTTCGGCGAAGAGTTCTGGCTCATCGTCACGTTGGTCATCGAGACCGTCCCGGAGTTGATCTGGAACACCGCGCCGAACCCTCCGTGGTTGCCGATGAAGGATGAGTCAGTGGCGGTCAACGACTTGACCTGGTCCACCGCTCCTACGCCGTTCGATTCGGCCGCGTTGTGATCGAACTCGTCACCATTGAGCGTGACCTGTCCGGCGCTGGAGAGGACGTCGAACACGCCGGCGGAATTGGCGGTGTTGCCGACGAAGCGGCTGTTGGTCAGCGACATCGCCGAGCTATCAATGTCGTCGATCGCACCGGCAACCGAGGTCGCGCTGTTGTTCGTGAACGAACTGTTGTTGACGGTCAGCGACGAGTCGGCGAGCTCCTCGATCGCGCCTCCAGATCCGCCGCCGAGGTTGCCGGAGAACGTGCTCGAGTCGATGCTGAGCGGTCCTTCCTCGTTCTGAATCGCGCCGCCCTGCTCGAAGCTGACGTTCGAGGAGAACGTCGAGCCGGTGATGTTCGTCTCCGCCGCCGATCCGGTTGCGAGCGCACCGCCGAGCTCGGCGCTATCGAAGGTGAACGTCGAGCCGGTCACCGACAGGGTGCTGGTCGGGTCCTCGCCGGAGAAGATCGCTCCGCCGGCGAGGTTCCCGTCACTCGAGGTGACCGTGACATTCGAGAGCCCGAGCGCGCCCTCGCTCCAGATCCCACCGCCGCAGAGGGGACACTCGGATCCCGCCGATGTCTCCGGAGCACCGCTGCTGATCGTCAAGCCCGACAGCGACAGGCCGGCGCCGTCCTGGACCGTGAACGCGCGATCGACGAGGTTCGCGTCCACAGTCGTCGACGCGGTCCCGGTCCCGTTGATCGTCACGTTCGCGTCGTTGTCGACGTCGAGGTCGCCCGTCGTCGGATCATCGGCGGTACCCGAGGTCTCGATCGTCAGCTTGTAGCTCCCCGCGGGCAGCGTGATCGTGCTCGAGCCGCCGGCGCTGTCGGCCGCCTCGATCGCGTCACGCAGCGAGCACAGGGAGGCCGTGCAGGCTCCGTCGCTCGAGTCGGCCGTCGTGGTCACGGTAAAGCTCGCGGCGTTCGCCGTCCCTGCGCCGGCGAGCGCGGCCAACGTCACCGCCAAAAGCACCAGCAACGGCCGACGCGGGACGACTGTCTTGGCGTGCTCCATGGCGTACCCCTGTGTTTCGATCTTGCGCCGGCTTTGAGTCCGACGCAATTGATGCCCGGGCAGAGCCCTCCCCAACGACCGTGTTGCCGGGCAGCCTAATACCGCCCCCACGACCTGTCAAAGCCCTACGACCTGGGAACATGCCACGCCGTGAACTTCGCCCGCGACGTGCTCGACGCAGCCCCCGCCGATCGCCGCGCGCTGGTGGCCCTGAGCCGCGCGGGCGAGCGCAGCGAGTGGACCTTCGGCGAGATCGCCGACTGCGCGGCGCGCCTGGCCGGGGCGCTCCAGGAACGCGGTGTCCGGCGCGGTGACGTGGTGATGACGGTGATCGGCAACCGCCCTGAGTGGGTGCTGACGATGATCGCGTGCTTTCGGATCGGCGCGGTGGTGCTCCCCTGCAACGAGCAGCTGCGCGCCAAGGACCTGCGGCTGCGGATCGACGCCGCAGACCCGAAGCTGATCGTTGCCGACGACCGCAACCAGCAGGAGCTCAGCGGCTCTGCGCCCACCTGCGAGGTCGCGCTGATCCCCGACGACTCGCTCTACGACCACGAACCCGCGGCGGCAGTCGAACTCGACCCCGCCGACCCCTGCCTGATCACATTCACGAGCGGCACCACCGGCGAGGCGAAGGGCGTCGTGCACGGCCAGCGCTATCTCCCCGGCCAGCGGCTCCAGGCATCGCACTGGCTCGGCGCCCGCGAAGGCGAGCTCGTCTGGTGCACGGCC
>DATNKY010000557.1:0-3513 GCA_035603155.1 Solirubrobacteraceae bacterium | reverse complement strand
CGCGACGACACTGAAGACGATCGGCTCCGCTTCGTAAGCCCTGAGCCGAGTGACGGCGTTCAATGCCGTTCCCACGAAACGTCGAGCCGTCTGGTCGGGCCGGTTCTGGCCGGTCCCGGCTCCCGCTCTCGGTCGACGGCCGGGCCGAGCGGAAGACTGCGATATCGCGCGCGTTTGACTTGAGGTCGGCTCGGGTAGGCGCGACCGTAGTCGCGAGAGGAGAGCTAATCCCATGCGGACAGCAACGGTCATCGGCGCCCGCGCCCTCGCGGTCGTCGCCGTCGCACTTACGACGGGCGTCCTTCTAACTAGCGAGGCGGCCGCGTCCACGCCATCCGGCACCGCCCCAGGCGGTCCGGGCGCTCAGTCATATCTTGACTTGGCCCGCAAGGATTGCTTCGGAACCGCGCGCAACACGACCTCGAAGGTCTGGTTCACGGTTGCCGATGGCGTCCTCTCAGACACGTTCAGCCCGACAATCGAAAACAGCAACGTCAACACGCTGCAGTACATCGTCACTGACGGTCGGTCGTTCACCGATATGCAGCAGCGCGACATGACCTACACGGTCAGCTCGCCCGACCGCAGCGGGATGGTCTGCCAGGTCACAAGCCGCGATCCGGATCACGGCTTTGCCCTCGTCACGGACTATTTGACGGACCCGGCCCGCAGCAGTGTCGTCATGCACACGACGCTTGAGCCGCTCCATGGCACGGCGACCGCGGCTCTTGACCGGCTCAAGGTCTATGTCCGCTACGACGCGCAGATCGACAACACCGGCGGGGGCGGAAAGACCAACGCGCTGCCGAACAACGCGGTCATCGTCCCGGCCACCCGCGCGCTGGTCTCCTCTGACACCACCGCCCCCACCGGCCCATGGGCCGCGCAGGTCGTGGGCGCGCTGAGCGCCGACCGCAGGTTCAGGCGCGCGTCGAGCGGCTTCGTCGGTACATCGAGCGATGGCCTAACGCAGCTCGACACCTACCACTCGCTCCGCAATGCATACAACTCAGCCACAGACGGGAACGTCGTGCAGACGGCGCAGATCAACGACCCGACGCGCCCGTTCACGCTCGCACTCGGCCTCGCTCCGACGGCGGATGAAGCTGTCGACACAGCGGAGCGGAGCGCGACGACGCCGTACAGCGCAACGCTCAAGGCCTACGTAGATGCTTGGCACGCCTACGACGCGACGCTACACAGCCCTCCGCGAGCACAGGCCCGCTCCTACTGGCTGGCGGCCAATGTGATCAAGTCCGCCGAGGACAAGACCAATCTGGGCGCATTCGTGGCGGCGCCGGCCGACCCGTGGGGACAGTCGATGCTGGCGGCGACCACGCACGCCGGCTACACGTACCGCTCCGTGTTCGCTCGCGACAGCTACGAGACGTTCACCGGGCTACTCGCCGACGGCGACCTGGTCAGCGCCCGACAGATGGTCGAATTCCTGTTCGACCGCGCGCAGCAGCCAGACGGAAGCTTCCCGCGCGACTCCGAACTCGACGGATCAGTCGCTCCGGACACGTTCGGTCTCTTCGAGATCGACGAGGACGCCTACCCGCTGCTGATGGCGTGGGACGCGGGCTTCGCAGGCAATAAGTCCTTGTACGAGCAGCACCTCCGGCCCGACGCTGACTTCATGGTTGCCCACGGGCCTGCCTACGGCGAGGACCGCTGGGAGGAGCACATCGCGTACTCGCCCTCGACGATCGCAGCCGAGATCGCCGGGCTGACCGCCGCCGCTCATCTCGCCAAAGCAGCCGGCGACCCCACGCGGGCACTGCTCTACCAAGCGACCGCCGACGACTACCAGCGAAACGTCAAGTCCTGGACTGTCACCGATACAGGTCCGTACGGCGACCATCGCTACTTCATCCGCCTCGCACCGACCGGTGACCCCAACGCGGCCGAGACCTACGACCTCAACAACGGCAGCCTGAGCAACGTCGATCAGCGCAGCGTGGTGGACGCCGGCTTCCTTGAGCTGACCAGGCTCGGTGAGCTGCCGGCAGGCGACTCCGACGTCACCGCTTCGCTCAAGGTCGACGACTCGATCCTGAAGCGCCAGACGCCGTCGGGCCCCGGCTGGCATCGCTACGGCGTCCAGGCCAACGGCTCGACCGACGGCTACGGTGATTGCTACGAGCCAGACCCGACCGACTGCTCACCAAGCGGCGCACCCTCCTACAACGGCGTCGGGTCCGGTCACCTGTGGCCGATCCTCGACGGCGAGCGCGCCGAGCAGGAGCTGCAGACCGGCGACCGCGGTGGTGCTGAGAGGCTAGCCGCCACGATGGATCACATGTCGTGGGGCATCGGCCTGATGCCAGAGCAGGTCTGGGAGGATCCGAACATCCCTGCCGCACCGTACGGCTCGGATCCGTCCACCGCCTCGATCGGATTCATCGACGGCAAGGCCGCAGGCTCGGCGACGCCGCTGATCTGGGCCGAGGGCCAGTCCGTGCGGCTGATCCGAGATCTGCAGACCGGCACGCTGACAGACCAACCTGCGATCACCAGGCAGCGCTACCTCACCAGTGGTCCGCCAACAAACGTTCCCGTCACGATCAGCTCTCCAACCAGCGGCGCGACCGTGAGCGGCTCCACAACCGTCACCGGAACGACTGCGCCCGGCGTCCGGGTTCTGATCTCTACGAGCCAGACGGAATCCGCACCCGACAGCACCACCGTCGTACAGACCTCGGCACCCAACGGCCAGTTCTCAGCGACCGTGCCAACGCCGCTCGGCAGCGACGTGATCACCGTCGCGGTCAGCGCAGGCGCGCACTCCTCGGGATACGTGCAGGAGACCGTGACCTCCGGTTAGCCGGCCGTTGTTCAGGTTGAGCGGTCGCTTGATGGGTCGATCAGGTACTTCGTTCCGGTGCTGCGGCGCGCGCACACGCCGAGGATCTCGGGCTGCAAGACGTCGCGCAGCCCGATGGTCTGCGCGTAGCCCGAGGCGAACGTCGTCTTTGCCTCAGCCAGGACGCGGGCGCGCATCCGGCCGATAGCCTCGCCGCCCAAGCGGGCCAGCGCGTTGGTCAGGAGGTATCCACCGACACCCCAGCTCAGTCCGAACCTGCGGTCAATGACGGTGGGCGAGAAGTCGAGCGAGCCATAGATGTAGACCTGCTTGTGCACCGCGGTTCCGTAGGGCGTATACGAAGTGAGCGGCGGCTGCGCGCGTTCCATCGCGGTGAGGATGTCGCCCGCCAGGGAACCGCCGCCGATGGCGTCGAAGGCGAGGGTTGCGCCGGTCTCGCGGATCGCGTCGGTCAGCACGTTGGCGAAATCCGGCTGCGAGGAGTCCACGACATGGACCGCGCCGACGTCGCGCAGCACCTGGGCCTGCTCGGCGCGGCGCACGATGTTGACCAGGCCGATGCCGTCGGCGGCGCAGATCCGAACGAGCATCTGTCCGAGGTTCGAGGCGGCGGCGGTGTGAACGAGGGCGGTGTGGCCCTCGGCGCGCATCGTCTCGACCATCGACAGCGCGGTCAGCGGGTTGAC
>DATNKY010000174.1:0-2527 GCA_035603155.1 Solirubrobacteraceae bacterium | reverse complement strand
GCGGCGGCAGATAGGGCACCTCGGCCTCCTCGGCGGTGAGGATCACCCGGGTGCCCCATCCCGACGGCTCGAGCCGCACCGTGCCGCTTACATGCGCGCCCTCCCAGGCGACGGCGGTCTCGGGCTCGAGCCTCGTGATCTTGATCTCCCCGAACTGGCCCAGGTGGCGGCTGAGCGACGCCGCATCACTGCACTCGGCCCACAGTTCCGGCGACGATTTGAGCAACGTGCGGCTTGCCTCGTGGATGGTCATGGTCTTGGGTTTCGCAGATTGCGGCACGACTCCTGCCGGGGTTGCAGAGCTTGCATCGGGCATCATCGGGGACTCCGGATGCGAGCGATGAAAGCGGGTGCGGTGTGAGCAGCGATCGAGCCGGGCTGGGCTGCATGGGCATGTCCGGCGTCTACGGACCGGCGGACGAGGCCGAGAGCATCGCGACGATCCACGCGGCGCTAGATGCGGGAATCAGCCTGATCGACACCGGCGACTTCTACGCGATGGGCCATAACGAACTGCTGATCGGGCGCGCTCTCGCCGACACGCCGCGCGATTCCTACCGGCTGAGCGTCAAGTTCGGCGCACAGCGCGGTCCTGACGGGGCGCCGCTCGGCTTCGACACGCGGCCGGCGGCCGTCAAGACGGCCGCGGCGTACTCGCTGCGGCGGCTCGGCACCGACCACATCGACATCTACCGCCCAGCGCGGCTGGACCCCAAGGTGCCGATCGAGGAGACGATCGGGGCGATCAGCGAGCTCGTCGATGCCGGCTACGTTCGCGCGATCGGGCTCTCGGAGATGGGCGCCGAGACCGTGCGGCGCGCAGCGGCAATACACGAGATCGCCGACCTGCAGATCGAGTACGCGATCGTCTCGCGCGGGATCGAGCGCGCGATTCTGCCCGCGTGCCGCGAGCTCGGGATCGACATCACCGCATACGGAATCCTCTCTCGCGGTCTGCTGACTGACCACTTCCGACCCGAACGGGCGCCGGAGCCCGGGGACATCCGTGGGCGCTTTCCCCGATTCAGCGGCGAAAACGCGGAGCGCAACGCCGAGCTCGTCGAGCGCCTTCGCGCGATCGCGGCGCAGCGGGGCGTGTCCGTCCAGCAGCTCGCGATCGCGTGGGTGAGGTCGCGCGGAGATGACATCGTGCCGCTGATCGGCGCCCGTCGGCGCGATCAGCTCAACGAGGCCCTCGCCGCCCTCGAGCTCACGCTCAGCGATGACGAGCTCGAGGCGATCGAGCGTGCGGTGCCCGACGGGGCGATCGCGGGGACGCGCTACGGGCAGGCGCAGATGGCCGACCTGGACAGCGAGCGCTAGCGAGTCTCAGGAGACGCTCAGACGGTTTCGACTACCTGGACGACGCCTGGCTCGGAGTCGAGCAGCGCCACCGTCCGCCGGGCCGCCTCATCGACGTGCACTCTCGGCGCCGACGGCGGCTCGTCCTCGTAATAGGTGCCGGGACCGTAAAGCTGGCCGTACTGGATGACGACGCCGCCCGCGTCGAACACCCGACGCTCGAACCGCTTCGTCGCCTCTCCGCGCTCACCGCCGAGGTCCCAGGCGATGCTCTGCACCAGGATCCGGGTCGCGCCGGCTGCGCGCATTGCGGCGAGCAGGTTGCCAGTGCCCTCGTCACGAACCCGATCATTGCGGGAGCCGAAATCGGCGATCCTCGCTTCGTCGTCGGGCAGATCGGTCAGCTGATGGATCACGATCTCAGGACCGAACGCGACCACTGCCTGCTCGAGCGCCGGCGCATCGAACACATCGCACACGACCGGTTGCGCGCCGAGCTCGCGCAGGCCCTCGGCCTTCGCGGGCGTGCGTGTCATCCCCGCGACGTCGTGGCCGTCGGCGACGAGCAGCGGCACAAGCCGGATCCCGATCACACCGCTCGCTCCGGCTACGAAGATTCGCATCAGGTCAGGGACGTCAGCGTCGGGCGCCGGAGGTCGCAGCGTGCGTCCTCGCCCATCGGGCGTGCGAGATCCGCATCAGGGGTGTGTGGCCATCACGAAGATCGTCACGATCACGATCAGGTCGAGCACCAGAGCCCCGATCGACACCTGCCGCAGGAGCTTGTCGTACTCGGGACTCCACGGCGAGCCGCCACGCCCGGCCGGCGCGGCCGCGAGGTCGCGCTGCGCGACCGCAGCGAGCTTGCCCTCGCGGGGAATCATGAACGCGCCGGAGCCGGCCCCGATCACGACCACGGCGGCGAGACCCCACTGGACGAAGAACTCGCTCCACAGGTGGAACTTGCTCGCGAGCACTATCCCGGCTACCAGCACCAACGTCAGTCCCGGGTTGACGATAAAGCGATCGATCCTCTGCATGACCGAGAACAGCCACGGCATCACGCTCGGATCGGCGCGCCGCGCGGACGCGAAGATCACCGGGTAAGCGAATGTCGCGCCGAACGCGATCACCACGCCGAGGATGTGGAACGCCAGCACATAGTCCGTGAACCTGGCGGCGTAGGTCAGCATCTAGTGTCCCGATTCATAAATTGGATGGCAGT
>DATNKY010000786.1:0-2634 GCA_035603155.1 Solirubrobacteraceae bacterium | reverse complement strand
GTGTACTCCGAGCTCGACCGTGACGCGCTGCACGTCAAGCGCGCGGACGAGGCGTACCTGCTCGGACCGGGTCCGGCGGCGCAGAGCTATCTCTCGATCGACAGGCTGCTCGATGCGATCGAGCGCTCCGGGGCCGAGGCCGTGCACCCCGGATACGGCTTCCTGGCTGAGAACGCCGCGTTCGCGAAGGTGCTCGAGGACCGCGGAACAGTGTTCATCGGCCCTTCCTCGTCGGCGATCGAAGCGATGGGATCCAAGACCCGGGCGCGCGAGCTGATGCGCGACGCCGGCGTCCCGATCGTCCCCGGCACGACCGAGCCCGTGCAGACGGTGGATGACGCCCGCACGGTGATCGCCGAGACGATCGGCTACCCGGTCGCGGTGAAGGCGGCGGGCGGCGGCGGCGGCAAGGGGTTCCGGGTCGCGCTGTCCGATGACGAGCTCGAGGCGGCGTTCGAGGGCGCCGCCCGCGAGGGCGAGAAGTTCTTCTCCGACGCGACCGTCTACCTCGAGCGCTACCTGCCCGACCCGCGACACGTCGAGGTCCAGGTGCTCGCCGACTCATATGGCAACGTGATCCACCTTGGGGAGCGCGACTGCTCGCTCCAGCGCCGCCACCAGAAGCTGATCGAGGAGGCGCCGGCGCCCTCCGTCGACCCCGCCATGCGCGCCCGGATCGGGAAGATCGCCACCGAGGCGGCCGCGGCCGTCAACTACGCGGGCGCGGGAACGATCGAGGGGCTGCTCCAGGACAGCGAGTACTACTTCCTCGAGATGAACACGCGCGTTCAGGTGGAGCACTGCGTGACCGAGATGGTCACCGGGATCGACATCGTCAAGGAGGGGATCAGGGTCGCCGCCGGCGTGCCGCTCTCGATCTCCCAGGAAGACGTGGTGCTGCGCGGTCACGCGATCGAGTGCCGGATCAACGCCGAGGACGCGAGCAAGAACTTCGCGCCCGCACCCGGCGCGATCGGCGCCTACAGCGAGCCGAGCGGTCCCGGCGTACGGGTCGACTCCGGGGTCGGTCCGGGCTCGGAGGTCTCGCCCATGTATGACCCGATGGTCGCCAAGCTGATCGTCTGGGACGCCGATCGAGAACAGGCGACGTCGCGGATGCTGCGGGCGCTGCCGGAGTACGAGATCGAGGGGCTGAAGACGTTGATCCCGTTTCACCGCGCGATCCTCGCCACCGAGCAGTGGGCCAACGCCGAGACCTGCCGGGACCTGATCGAGGATCGCGAGTGGCTCAAGCAGCTGGCGTTCGAGCCGGCCCGCGCAGCGGAAGCTGACGGAGAGCCGCCGGTCGAGCAGAGCTACACGGTCGAGGTCTCGGGCAAGCGCTTCGACGTCAAGGTGATCGGGCCGCCCGCTCCGGCGGCCGTTGCGGTCAACGGGACCGCCCCGGCCGTCGCGGCCGGCCCGGCACGGAAGCCTCCGCGCCGCTCCGAGCGCGCGGCGACCGGCGGCAGCGGCGCAAGCGACACGCTTTCCTCGCCAATCCAGGGCACGGTGCTGAAGGTCGCGGTCCAGGCGGGCGCCGAGGTGCAGGAGGGCGCGCTGGTGTGCGTAATCGAGGCGATGAAGATGGAGAACGAAATCGCCGCGCACAAGTCCGGCCGGGTCGCAGAGCTGCCGATCGCTGTCGGAGCCTCGGTTGCCAACGGCGACACGATCGCCGTGATCAGCTCGGCGCAATAGATCGGGTACACAAGGCTCCGAGCCGACGCGGGCGTCGCGGAGGCGTAGCATCCACCTCGTGGAGAAGAGCCATCTGGTATCGCACGCCGAAGTACGACGCGTGCTGCGGCGGGCCGGTTATCCCGACCGACAAATCGACGATGTACTGCGCGATCTTCCGGATCCTGTCGACACCGACCGGGATCGCGATGCGCTGTTCCGGAAGGGAATCTCCATGGGCAGCCTGGTGAATCGGATGAGCGGCAGCCCCTGAACGGCTAGCTCCGGGGTGGCGCGCCGCGGCGCGCGCCTCGCGACTGCCTTGGCGTCGATCGTGCCAAGTCAACGACTCGGCACGCTGCTACTCGGCGGCACCTTCATCAATCCATTGCTGGAAACGCTCGACGTTGTCCTTGGGCCACGCGCCGTCACAGGGCATCGTCCCGTCGGTCAAGCGCTGGGCGATCGCATCGGCGTTCGCGACGACATCGGCGTAGGACCACAGGTCGAACGCGCCGCGCATCGACTGTCGATCCTTGTCTCGGAACAGAGGCTTGATGTCGGCCTCGAATCCGAGCGTGGATGATTCTGCGGTTCCCACGTGACACCCTCCTGATGAGCGGAGTCGGCCACCCGGGATGGGTGACCGGCCTCATTGCCGGGGACGCTACCGGTTGCCCGACGAAGCTGCCCGCAACCTGAAGCGCCCGTCGGGCGGGATGATGTAGTGGTCGGTCGGGAAGTCCTCGCGCGAGAGCGTCGCGACCAGCTTCGCGCTCTGTTCGCTGGGCTCCGGGCGCGGCAGGCCGTCGATCAGGCGGATCGAGATCCACCGGGCCGCCAGGACGCGACCGCCGGCGCCCAGCGTCACGCGCAGGATCGCGCTCTGGGACAGGACGCCCTGTCCTCCGAGCGTGTGGTAGCCGACGAAGTTGCCCAGCGAATAGGCGATCA
>DATNKY010000776.1:0-2373 GCA_035603155.1 Solirubrobacteraceae bacterium | reverse complement strand
GCCCTCCTTCACCACGTCACCCTCGCGCCGATGGATCGCGATCGCCTGGTCGATCGCGTCGACGGCCTCGCTGCGCATGTCGGACAGGTACGCGTGATTCGCGAACCGCTCGAGCAGCTCGGCACGCGCCGCGGGCGACACCCCACGGGCAAAACGCAGCGCGCGCCAATAATGGTGCTGGGCCTCGCGCGGTGAGCCGAGCGCCGCCGCCAGCTCGCCGGCCTCCGGCGCGTAGTGCAGCACCGCCCGAGCGTCGCCCGCCGCTTCCGCGTGATGGGCAAGACGCGCCAGGTCTGCAACGCCGAGCGCGGGGTCGCCGAGCGCGACCAGAGCGCGGCGATGCAGCGCGACCGCGCCGTCGGGCGGCAGTGACTCCTCGACGGCGATCCGTGCCAGCTCGTGACGGAAGACCACCCCATCGGCCTCCGCCCGCAGCACGCCCGACTGCAAGCATTCGTCGAGCGCGCCGAGCGCCCCCTCGGTGAGCGCCTCGAGGAGCCACACTTCGGCGCGCTGCGGCACGATCGCGACGGCGTCGAGCAGCCCACGCGCTTCGGGCGACAGGCGGGCGACACGCGCGTGCACCGCGTCACGGACCGTCTCGGGGACCCGCGCGGTCCCCGCCGCGAGCGTCTCGGTGACGAAAAACGGGTTCCCGGCGGTGCGCTTGAACAGCTCGCCGGAGTTCAGCTCCGACTGAGCAGACAGCGCTCGGACCGCCTCGCGCGACAACCCTCGCAGTTCGATCCGAGTCACGACGTCGTCGGGCAGCTCTCCGAGCACGGTCCGCGCCGGATGGTCGCGATGCAGTTGATCGCTGCGGTAGCTGAGCACGAGCACGAAACCGCACGCCTGCGCCCGGCGCGCGAGCAGCCGCACGACGTCAAGCGTTGCCTCATCGGCCCAGTGGATGTCCTCGACGATCAGGGCGGCAGGAGCGACCGTGCCCAGCTCTTCGGCAAACGCGAGGGCGACATCGAACGGCCTGGCCTCGCCGAACACAAGCGTCTTGGTGCCACCGCCGAGCTCGGCCGCCGGCTCCAGGAGCGGTCCAAGCGGCCGCGGCGTGAACAGCGGGTCACACGTACCCCAGAGAGTCGTGAACCGGCGCGGCACCTCCCCGCAGAACTGACGCAGCAATGCAGTCTTGCCGATCCCCGCCTCGCCGAAGGCGAGCACGACCCGCCCACGGCCGCTCGCCGCCAACTCGGCCGCGCACCCGTGCAGTACGCCCAGCTCATCGGCACGCTCGAGCAGCGTTGGATCCACGTGATCATGATCGCGCCCGCGAGCGCTTACTTCAATCTCCATGGCGGGGACGCTACGGGCACGACGCTCCCCGCGCATCGGGAGAACTACCCATATTGACGCCGGGCACTTGACAAGGATTCTTGTGACAAGTAGTCTTGTGACAAGACAACTTGTGAGGAGGCGCGCGTGTTGAACCCAGCATTGGCACAGATGGCAGCCCAGGACAGAATCACGGAGATGCGACGAACAGCCGCGACTCGCTCGTTGAGCACGCGGTCCTGCCTCCCGCCTGCTAGTACCAGGCCCTACACGTCCCGGTGGTCGATTCGAGCCGCTCGTCAGAGTCACCCTCGGCGAGCGATCGGCTGGTTCCTGGTCAGCGTCGGCCTGCGCCTCGCCCTGCCCCGGGCGCGCAGCGCGTCTGCCCGATGACGGCCAAGAGACCCCGCCGGCCCACCAAGCGCGCTCGGGTGCACGACGATGAGGTCGTCAACGACACGGGACCGACCGAAGGCCCCGCCCAGGGCAGGCTCATTTCCGACCCTCGGACGATGCGGGCCCTCGCCCACCCGGTCCGCCTCGCGCTGCTCGAGACGCTTGGGCGCGAGGGAGAGCTGACCGCCACACGCGCCGGCGAACTGCTGGATGAGAGCCCGGGGAACATGTCGTGGCATCTCCAGACGCTGGCCAAGTACGGCTATGTCGAGGAGGCGGGAGGCGGCAAGGGCCGCAGCCGACCTTGGAGGATCGCCTCGGTCTCGAACCGCTTCAGGACAGCCGCCGAGGATCGAGAGGCCGAGGCCGCCGGCGAGGCTCTCGAATCCATCGCGGCCGACCGTGCTTACTCGCGCCTACGTCAATGGTGGGCAAGGCGGGCCTCCTACCCCCACGCGTGGCGAGATGCTGCGTTCAGGGCGGACTCGATCGGTTATCTGACGGCCGCGGAGATGTCCGAGCTCGGCGACGAGATCGCCGGGTTATTCGCCCGCTACCGGGACCGCGTCCTCAACAAGCAACTGCGCCCGGCTGACGCCGAGCCCGTCAAGCTCGTCGCGTTCGGCCATCCGATCCCACCAACTCCGACCGGCAACTGACGATCCTGGCAGGGGTCGCTGACTCATC
>DATNKY010000772.1:0-2329 GCA_035603155.1 Solirubrobacteraceae bacterium | reverse complement strand
CTCTCGGGGCATTGACGGTCACCCGATCCGCACCTTTCATGCGCAGTTCTCGGCAACTCCAAGAATAGGCATGCCGTCGCAAAGTCACGCTACGGACCATCAGCGCTCGCGGTAGGGATCAGCCGGGACGTCGCCTGACGGGGGACCGGGGGTGCGGGCGGGCTTGCCGCAGTTGTCCACGACCGTCGTGGCGGCCGTTCCGGGTCGCGGAGTCCCAGGTGGTGAACACCAGCGGTGGAACCTGACGCCCGCCGGACGCCAGCCCTGTCCCGGCAACGCGTCCACGTACAAACCAAGGTGTTCTTGGCCATCCAGGCCGCGCCATGCGTGAAAAGCGACGGTTGGCGGACCACCGCCGTGTGACGGCCAGGACCGTCGGAAAGGCAGCCCAGAGTAGACCGGAGGTACACATGCCAAGACGAGACGGTCCGTCTCGTTGTGTAGTACAATCTCGCCATGATGTCCCGTCAGCCTGATGAGAGTCGTCGTAGTGAGCGAGCCCGGCAGGCGATTCATGCGGCGACTGCGGAGCTGCTGGCCTCGACCAGCTATGACGCCATCACGATCGAGAAAATCGCGGCACAGGCGGGCGTGGGCAAGCAGACCATCTACCGGTGGTGGCCGTCGAAGGCCGCAATCATCGTTGATGTCTGGGCCGAGGTAATCGCGCCCCGCGTGGCATTCCCTGATACGGGCGACCTGGAGGCCGACCTTCGGGCGCAGCTGACCCGGATGCTTGACGTGCTTGCCGAACCGGTGCTCGGACTCAACTACATGGCTGTGATCGCCGACAGTCAGCGTGACGAGCGGCTGGCGGCCGACCTGTCGGCCCGCATCTTCGCTCCGCGCATCGCCGACACGAAAGACCGGTTGCGATCGGCGCAGGCCGCCGGCCAGATGCGCGATGACATCGATGTGGATACCGTCACCGAGTTGCTCTACGGCGGAATCTTCTTTCGGAGCCTGTTCCGCCTAGTCCCGCTCGACCGCACGCAGCCCGACGCGCTCGTCGCAGCCCTGATCCGGGGGATCGGCCCACTCCGCTAGCCCCTCGGCCCCGCAAGACGAGACGCAGTGTATTGTTTGCCATGACGAGACGATACGCCTCGTCTCGTCAGCGAAAATCTCGACTTTCGAGGAGATGGCCTCATGGACCTCAACAACTCGGTCGTACTCGTGACCGGCGCATCGTCCGGCATCGGTGCCGCCACAGCCCAAGCGGCGTCGCGGGCCGGCGCCCGGGTGGTGCTCGCGGCCCGCCGGGAGGACCGCATCCGCCAGCTCGCCACCGACCTGGGTGATGCCCTCGCAGTGGGGTGCGACGTCACCGACGCAGGCCAAGTCGCGGACGCGGTTCGGGCGACCATGGACAAGTTCGGCCGGCTCGACGTGCTGGTCAACAACGCCGGACAGGGACTCACCGCATCGATCGAAGAAACCGACCCGGCCGATTTCCGCGCCATCCTGGACCTGAACCTGACCGGGCCATTGATCACGATGCAGGCGGTGCTGCCGGTCATGCGGGCGCAGGGCGGTGGTGCGATCGTGAACGTGAGTTCGGGGACGGTCTTCTCGGTACTTCCGCTCTCGGGTGCGTATGCGGCGTCCAAGCAGGGTCTGGCGATGCTGTCAGCAACCGCCCGGCTCGAACTTGCCGACACCGGCATCGTCGTCTCGACCTTCTACCCGTTCGTCACCAGCACCGAGTTCATCGACTCCATCAAGGCGGGCAAGGAGGCAGCGACGCAGATGATGTCCGACGGCGGGCTGAAGGCGCAGCCGCCAGAACTGGCAGCCGACGCGATCATCGACCTGATCCGCAGCGGTGCCGAGCGGGCCGACGTGGTTCCCCAACAGTTCGGGGGCACTTATCAGGACTGAGGTGGCACCTGCGAGACGTCGGCTCTGGCGACCTGTACCTGCCGAAGAAGGGGCGGGGGAGGATCGGCCTGGCCGCCTCCGCCTCCCGCGCGGGCACGGCCTGGACCGATGCCGGCACCGCGCGGCAGGAGCGGGGCCTGAAGCGCCGCGCCGACAACGAGACAAGGACGATCCCGATCCCGCCCGAACTCGTCCGGCTGCTGCGCGCCCACATCAAGCGGTACGGCACGAAGTCTCGCTGTGGCTCAACTCCGGGGTGCCCGCTACCGAGGTCGCCCGCCGCGCCGGGCACGGTGTCGCCGTCCTGCTCAAGATCTACGCCCACTGCATCGACGGGCAGGCCGATGCCGCCAACCAGCGCATCACCGACGCCCTCGGCATCCCCGAGCCCGGCCCTGGCGATGAAGGAGACGACGAAGCAAGCAGGCGTCCTGAAATGCCAGGTCAG
>DATNKY010000580.1:0-3854 GCA_035603155.1 Solirubrobacteraceae bacterium | reverse complement strand
GAAGTCGAGGCGTTCAGGTCCAACAGTTGCCGCTGAGCAGCTCGCGAATCCTCGCGAGCGTAGACGGCACGGTGGTGGCCAGTGGCGCTCGCGCGCCGGTGGTCACCGCCGCCGTCGAGATCGTCGCCGGGACCGCGTGGCGCAGCGATGACGTCAAGAAGACCCCCGCCGCGGCCCGGGCGCGCTCGAGCGACACGGGTTCGACGCTCACCTCGAGCCCGTTCGGTGGCCCGAGTGCGACCAGCAGCGACCGTGTCACCCCCGGCAGCAGCCGGCCGTCGGCGGGCGGCGTGACGAGCGTTCCCCGCTCGAGCAGCCACACGTTCGCGAACGACGCCTCGAGCACGTCACCGTCGCTGTCGACCAGCAGCGGGACGCGCCCGTGGCCGGCGAGCGAGTCGACAAGCCGGCGGTCAGACCACTTGTGGCGGCCGAGCCCGCCGGAGAGGTGCACCGGCGCGCAAACGACGGCGCCCGCCGCGGCGGCGTCCAGCGGCGTGGCCTGGAACTCGACGCGCAGTCGCCCGCGATCCGGGACCGCGTCGATCCGCAGCCGGTGCGCACCCGTCATCTGCCGCGCGCGCGTGACGGTGGTGCCGAGCAGGTCCGGCGGCAGCTCGAGCTCGTACAGCTCGGTGACCGAGCGCGCGAGCCGATCGAGGTGAGCCTCGGCCGCCTGGACGCGCCCGCCGGACACGAGCAAGGTCTCGAATACGCCGAGGGATGGATCAGGCCACTCGGGCTGCATCGGACCGGCGCTCGACGATCACCGAGCTTCCGATCGCGGCCGCGATCGGGCGCGCCTTCGCGAGCGCCTCGTCGAGCTCCGAGCGGGGATCCGAGTCGGCCACGATCCCACCACCTGCGCCGAGCCACAGGCGACCGTCGGCGCATTCGAGCGTCCGGATCGCGACGTTGAGCTCGAGGCCGGCCACGGGGCTCGCGAAGCCGATCGCGCCCGTGTAGACCTCGCGTCCGGCGGGCTCGAGCGCGGCGATCACCTTCAGCGCCTGGACCTTGGGCGCCCCGGTGACCGAGCCGGGCGGGAACGTGGCCCGCAGCAGGTCGCCGTTGCCGACTTCCGGGCGCAGTTCGCCGTGAACGCGCGACACCAGGTGCCACAGGCCGGGGTGTGGTTCGGCGGTCGGCTGGCGCGGCGCGATCACCGATCCGTACGTGCACACGCGACCGAGGTCGTTGCGCATCAGGTCGACGATCATCACGTGCTCGGCGGCGTCCTTGGCCGACTGCTGGAGCGTCCGGCGGGCGGCTGCGGCGGCGGTCGGATCGACGTCCCGGCGGATCGTGCCCTTGATCGGCGCGGTCGTCGCCCGCGCGCCTCGGCGACGGAGGAACAGCTCGGGCGAAAGGCTCGCAACCCCGCCGCGCGGGGTGGCGACCGCGGCCGCGAACGGCGGCGAGATCGACTCGAGCGCGTGGCCGAGCAGGTCGAGCGGAGAACCGTCCCAGCGCGCGTCGAGCCGGAGGCAGATGTTGGCCTGGAAGATCTCGCCGGCGGCGATCCGCTCGCGGCAGTCGCGCACGGCGTCGAGATGGTGCTCGGCGGCTGAAGCGGTGAGCCGCAGCGGCTCCGGCGGAACGTAGACGCGCGGCGAGGGCGCCGGGCGGTCCTCGAACGTGTCGCGCAACCAGCGCAGGCGCGCCTGCAGTTGGGCCCGGCGAGGCTCGGTGACGAGCGCTTCGAACCACCACCGCCCGGCCTGGTCGAGCCGCAGGACGTTGTCGTAGTAGGCGAGGTGGAACTCCGGCAGCGCCACCGGCCGCGGCGGACCGGCCGGCAGGCGCTCGATCCGTGCGGCGAGCCGGTAGCCGAGCCATCCGAACCAGCCACCGCCGACCGCATCCGGATGGCCGTGATCGCGAGCCGAGAGGCACGGGAGGTCGTCGAGCACGGCAAATGGATCGTCGCCGTCGTCGGCGACGGCGAGCGGCTCGCAGCCGATGATCGCGCCGCCTCCAGCCCAGCTTCCGGAGAACGCGAACGGAAGCGGCCGGTCGCGCAGCGCGGCGAGCACCTGCGCGGGCGTCAGCGCACAGCGCAACGGCACGCGCGACAGTACGGCCGAGGTCGAGTTCAGGTTGGCAGCCATCTCTAGAATGATGTACGAATTCGTTCTATGAGTGCAAGAGTGATCGACGGCAAGGCCGTCGCCCAGGAGGTCAGGTCCGAGGTTAGGGCCGACATCGACGAGTGGATCGCAGGTGGCGGGCAGCGTCCGGGCCTGGCGACGATCCTCGTCGGCCACGACCCGGCCTCGGCCGTGTACGTGTCGGGCAAGCAGCGCGCGTCTGCCGAAGTCGGGATCGAGGGCTTCGCCCACGACCTGCCGGCTGACGCGACCCAGGCAGAGGTCGAGGCGCTGATCGCCGAGCTCAACGGGGATCCCAGCGTCTCGGGGATCCTGCTGCAGCTGCCGACCCCCAAGCAGATCGACGGCTCGTACCTGACGACTCTGATCGACGCGCGCAAGGACGTCGACGGGCTCACGCCGATCTCGGCCGGCCTGCTCGCCAAGGGACTTCCGGGGCTGCGACCGTGCACACCCGCGGGCGTGCTCGAGCTGCTCCGTCGCTACGACGTCGAGCTCGAGGGCGCCGAGGCGGTGGTCGTCGGCCGCTCGGATCTCGTCGGCAAGCCGGTCGCCCAGCTGCTTCTGGCCAAGAACGCGACCGTCACGATCTGCCACTCGCGCACCCGCGAGCTCGACGAGGTCTGTCGCCGCGCCGATGTGCTGATCGCGGCGGTCGGCCGGCCCGAGATGGTCAAGGGCAGCTGGGTCAAACCCGGCGCGGCGGTGATCGACGTCGGCATCAACCGCACGGATGCGGGCCTCGTCGGTGACGTCGAGTTCGCGCCCGCCTCCGAGGTCGCGGGCCTGATCACGCCGGTCCCCGGGGGGGTCGGTCCGATGACGATCGCGATGCTGCTGCGCAACACGCTCGAGGCCGCTCGCGCCCAGGCGGCGTAGCGACGGGTCGTCTCGTCCGCGCGTCTCGCCCGCGCGTCGTCTAGAGAGCGCGGCCGGATTGGCCGCGACCGCGCGTCGCCGTCCGCTCCGATCGAGCCGCGAGCGCAGACAGCGCCGCCGGCGCGCGATGGGCAACGATGATCGCCAACACGCCCAGCGCCGCGGCCACGACCGTGATCCGGTCAGCGGTCGTCGCGCCGAGCTGGTCACGGATCGCCGCGTTGGTCGACAGGAGCGCCGGGTAGCCGGCCACGAACGCCCAGACGAAACGGTTCAGGCCCATCACAACCGCGCAGCCGACATGGAAGCCCAGCCCGAGCGCCAGCATCGCGATCACCACGGGACGCGGAGCGGCGAGCGTCACGAAGCACAGCGACTCCCAGGCGACCACGGTCCACGCGGCGGCGCGTCCGATGAGCGGATGCTCGCGGACGAGCCGCGCGACGAGCGGCTGGCCGTACATCCGCGTCTGGGCGATGACCGAGAAAGCGACGCCCGAGCGCCACTGGCTCGACGTCGCTTTGGCGAACCCGGCCGCCGCGTAGGCGAGCGCCAGCTCGGCGGCGAGGAACGAGACGGCGGCTCGGGCGCTGACGACGTCTGCGCCTATCCGACCCAACAGACACGCCACCAGGACCACGAGCATCATCTGGTCAGACCCGTCGATCGTCATGTGGTGGCGTTTGAGGACCGCTATCTGCAGCACAACCACCAACGCGATCGGGAGCGGCGAGGCGGGCCACACGAGCAGCGCCGCCGCCGCGACGGCGTCGGCGATCAACATGCCGGTGAACGCGCGGCGCGGAAGCCGGCGAAACGCCCGCCGGATAATGCTTCCCGGCCGGGTCCGGACGCGCGGGCTCA
>DATNKY010000598.1:0-3538 GCA_035603155.1 Solirubrobacteraceae bacterium | reverse complement strand
CCGGAGGCGAGCCCCGAGTCATCGGCGCTGACGCCGCTGGTGGCGAGCAAAGTGATCGGCACGAACACGAGCCCCATGCCGATGCTCATCGGCAGCAAGCCCACCAGCAGGTCCGACACGTAGCTGCCGTCCACCGGCAGCTGGGTCAGATACAGCAGTCCCGCCGAGGCCAGGACGAGCCCGACGACAGAGACGTTGCGCACCCCGAAGCGCTTGATGAACTGCTGTGAGAGCCCGGCGCCGATGATGATCCCAGCGGTCACCGGGAGGAAGGCGAGCCCCGCCTTGAGCGGGCTGTAGCCGAGGATCTCCTGCACGTACAGAGATGCGAAGAAGAACATTCCGAACAACGCCGATGCGGCGAGCAGCAGGACCGCGTCTGAGACCGCGATCGTCCGCACGCGGAAGATGCTGAGCCGCATCAGCGGCGCCTTGGACCGGCGCTCGATCGCGAGGAAAACCCCCAGCAGCCCGAACGCGACGGCGCCGAGGCCGACCGTACGAGCCGACCCCCACCCGAACTCCTGTGCCTTGACGATCGCGTAGACGAGCAAGACCAGGCCGCTCGTGACGGTAACCGCGCCGGCGACGTCAAACGAACGCTGGTCGGTGTTCACGCGAGACTCGGAGACGTAGCGCAGCGCGAGTGCGAGCGTGATGATCCCGACCGGCACGTTGACGAAGAACACCCACCGCCACGAGGCGACGTCGGTCAAAATGCCGCCCATCAACAGCCCCACAGCGCCGCCGCCGGCCGCGATCGCGCTCCACACCCCCAACGCCTTGGTGCGCTCGGCCTGATCGGTGAACGTAGTGGTGATGATCGCCAGGGCGGCGGGCGAGACGAGTGCGCCGCCGAGGCCCTGTAGGCCACGCCCGACGACGAGCATGCCCGACGACTGGGCGATGCCGTTCAGCAGCGAGGCTGCCGCGAAGACCACCACGCCCGCGAGGAACAGCCGTTTGCGGCCGAGAAGGTCAGCCGCGCGCCCGCCGAGCAGCAGGAAGCCGCCGAAGATCAGCGTGTAGGCGTTGACCACCCACTGCAGGTTGGCGGCCGAGAAGTTCAGGCCGTGCTGGATCGATGGCAGCGCGACGTTGACGACCGTCGCGTCGAGCACGACCATGAACTGGGCCATGCACGCGATCACGAGCACGAGCCAGCGGTTGCCGGCATGCTGCGCATCGACGGTCGGGGCGGGTGCGGTTAAGCTCATTAGTGTCTCCTGAAGGAGGGGGGCTCGCGGGCTAACTGGACCTGACGGTCCGGTTACGGTATCACACAACCGGACCGTGGAGTCCGTTTTATCGGACCGCATGGTCCGTTTTCGGACAATGCGCGGCCGCCCGGCGTTGCACCCGAAACCCGCGGTTGATTCCCGATCACCCGCTAGCATCAAAGATGTTCGGAATAAATGACGAGAAACGAAGCAGCTCTGCCGACCGAAGGGCGGAGAGAGAAGGGAACTGAATATGTCTGACGCCGTTACGCGCGTCTCCGTCGAGATCGAGGGCAAGGAGATCTCGTTCGAGACCGGCAAGCTGGCCAAGCAGGCCTCCGGCGCAGTGGTCGTCCAAGCGGGCGACACGATGGTCCTCTGTACCGCCACGGCTGGCAACCTCCGCGAGGTTGATTTTCTGCCGCTCACGGTGGACGTCGAGGAACGAATGTACGCGGCCGGGAAGATTCCCGGCTCTTTCTTTAAGCGCGAGGGACGCGCGGGGGAGAAGGCAACCCTGTCAGCGCGCC
This sequence comes from Solirubrobacteraceae bacterium, assembly GCA_035603155.1. GTDB lineage: Bacteria > Actinomycetota > Thermoleophilia > Solirubrobacterales > Solirubrobacteraceae > Palsa-465. The sequence continues at coordinate 1,788 of DATNKY010000598.1, read as the reverse complement.
TGATCGACCGCCCGATCCGCCCCCTGTTCCCCAAGGGCTGGCGCTATGAGACCCAGCTCGTCGCCATGCCGCTGTCGGTTGACCACGTCAACCCGTACGACATCCTCGCGATGAACGGCGCCTCGGCGGCGCTGATGGTCTCCCACATCCCGTTCCCGACCCCGGTCGGCGCGGTCCGCATCGGCAAGGTCGACGGCAACTTCGTCGTCAACCCCGATGAGCTCGACCTGTTCGAGGGCACCGATCTCGATCTGATCGTCGCCGGGACCGACGAGGCGATCCTGATGGTCGAGGCCGGCGCGAACGAGATCCCCGAGGCCGAGATCCTCGACGCGCTCGACATCGCGCACGAGAACATCAAGAAGCTCTGCGCCGCCCAGCGCGAGCTCGCCGAGAAGGCCGGCAAGGCCAAGATCGAGGTCGAGATCCCGCAGGTGCATCCGGAGCTCTACGAGCAGATCAAGGCCTCGCACGGCGCCGCACTCGACGCCGCGACCCAGGTCGAGGACAAGCTGGAGCGCCAGGAGGCGACCAAGGAGGTCGAAGAGGCGATCCTCGAGCACTACTCAGGCGACCCGGAGTCCGAGACCTTCGCCGAATACCGCGCCAACGCCCAGCGCGCGTTCGACAAGCTCGAGAAGACGCTGATCCGGGAGCGGATCGCGATCCAGAAGAAGCGGCCCGACGGGCGCACCTCGGAGCAGATCCGCCCGATTTCGATCGAGGTCGGGATCGCGCCCCGGACGCACGGCTCGGCGCTGTTCACGCGCGGCCAGACGCAGGCGCTCTCCGTCGTCTCGCTCGGTACCACACGCGAGGAGATGCGGCTCGACACACTCGGGCTCGAGACAACCAAGCGTTACTTCCACCACTACAACTTCCCGCCGTTCTCGGTTGGGGAGGCCGGCTTCATGCGCGGGCCCAAGCGCCGTGACATCGGCCACGGGGCGCTCGCCGAGCGGGCGCTGGTGCCGATGATCCCGAGCCAGGAGGACTTCCCCTACACGATTCGCGTCGTGTCGGACATCCTCGAGTCAAACGGGTCGTCTTCGATGGCCTCGGTGTGCGGCTCGACGCTCTCGCTGATGGACGCCGGGGTGCCGATCAAGGCGCCGGTGGCCGGGATCGCGATGGGTCTGATCAAGGAGGGTGACGACTACATCGTCCTCACCGACATCGCCGGCGTCGAGGATCATCTCGGTGACATGGACTTCAAGGTCGCCGGCACCAAGGACGGGATCACCGCGCTCCAGATGGACATCAAGATCACCGGCGTGACGTTCGAGATCCTGCGTGACGCGCTCGCGCAGGCCAAGATCGCACGGGAGTTCATCCTGGGCGAGATGGGCGCAGTGATCGACACGCCGCGCGCCGAACTGTCCAGGTACGCGCCGGGTATCGCCTCGGTCCAGATCGACCCAGAGAAGATCGGTCTGCTGATCGGCAAGGGCGGCGAGACGATCCGGGCGCTCCAGGAGGAGTTCGAGTCCCAGATCGACGTCAACGACGAGGGCATGGTGCTCGTCTACGCGGCCGACCGCGAGCGCGGCGACGCGCTGGTGGACCGGATCCGCTCTATGACCAAGGAGGTCGAGGTCGGCGACGAGTTCACCGGCAAGGTGGTCAAGACCACCACGTTCGGCGCCTTCGTCGAGCTCTCCAAGGGCACCGACGGCCTGCTGCACATCTCCAATGTCGCGCCAGGCCGAAGGATCGATACGGTCGAGGAGGTCCTCAACAAGGGCGACGAGCTGGAGGTCCGCGTGGTCGAGGTCGACCGCGAGCGCG
>DATNKY010000741.1:0-7640 GCA_035603155.1 Solirubrobacteraceae bacterium | reverse complement strand
GTCGGGATCGCGACCTACGAGCGCTATCGCCGCCTCCGCCCCGTCGGCGCGTATGTATTCGAACGGTTGCATCGTTATTCGCTCCCTCTCCCGGCGACCTCTCGAATCGCGGCGACGATGTTTGGGTACGCCCCGCACCGGCAGAGATTGCCGCTCATGAACTCGCGGATCTCCTCATCCGATCCAGCTCTTCCCTCTTCCAGCAGGCCGACGGCCGACATGATCTGCCCCGGGGTGCAATAGCCGCATTGAAAGCCGTCATGCCGGACAAATGCCTCCTGAACTGGGTGAAGGGCACCGTCGCTCGCGAGCCCCTCGATCGTCGTCACCTCCCGCCCATCGCACTGCGCCGCCAAAGTCAGGCAAGCCAGGACGCGCTTGCCGTCGACCAGCACGGTGCAGGTCCCGCACGCCCCCTGATCGCACCCCTTCTTCGTTCCGGTTAGGTCGAGCACATCGCGCAGCGCGTCGAGCAGCGTCACCCGACTGTCCAACCGCAGCCGACAAGCGTTCCCGTTGACTTGGGCCGTCACGTCGACGACCGTCGAGCGTCCCGCGGCGTCTGGCCGCGGACGCGTCGCATGACTCCTGCCTTGCTCCACAACGTTCTCCGTTCCGGTACTGAGTGCCGTGGGCAGGCCGGGCCTCAACGGAGGTCGCCGCGAGTGCGGGCGGCGCTCTAGGCGAGCAGGGAAAACTGTACAGTTTGAACTGTACAGTTCCACCTGTAGAATGTCAAATGTGGCCGCGGCCGCGCCTGACACCAGCGAGATCGCCAGCGAGCTCCGGTTCCTCGTCGGACAACTCGCACGCCGAACCCGCGAGCGCGACATAGTCACGCTCCCCACGCGTCTAGCCGAGACGCTCAGCTACCTCGACCGCGAGGGGCCAATGACCACCAGCCAGCTCGCCGAGCGTCACAGCGTCCGCCAGCAATCAATGGCCGCCACACTCGCAGAACTCGACGCCGTCGGCTATTTAGAACGTCAACCTCACCCCACCGACCGCCGCAAGATCCTGGTCGCGATCAGCCAAGACGGACGCGAGCGCCTGAACGATGACCGCCGGCGCCGCGCCGCCTGGCTCGCCGAGGCGATCACGGACAAACTCACCCCACGGGAACAGGGGGCTCTCGCCAACACCCTCTCGCTACTCGACCGCCTGCTCGAGAGGTGAGACTCCCCGTCTGCGCCTGCGCCAACGTGCCCCAAGCGCACGCCCTGGCTCGACGCGGTTCCCCGCGCCGGCCGCCGGAATTGTGGAAGGCTCCTACGCACGAACGCCCGTGCTGGAACCTCTTCAGTGCGGGTAGGTCGACTGCGCTGGCGCAGCTCACCTCGCTGAGCGAACCTGTTGGACGCGCTCGCCTTCCCTCTCTCTCCGTTTCGCACTCTCGACAACGCTGCCCTCGCAACCGCATCCACGCGCACTCCCACGACCCAAGCGAGGCTCGTGCCGTGAGGAAAGCAGGACTAGGGCGCACAACGAACACTCCCCCGCTCGTCGCCAAACCGCGCCTTGCTCCTTGCACGCTCGCCGCTGGCAGTCCGGCCGAAGCAGAACTCAGGCGAAGTCCGCCGCCGCGCTGCCGGATCCACGAAGACCGAGCCATCTGACCCGCTCGGCTCGGGCCAGCTCAGACTTCTGCTCGCGGTCTACGGCCGCCGAAGCGGCATCCGTGATCCGACTGCCCCGGCGGCGACAAGGCAGAAGCCGAGGTCACTCGAGGCGAGTCAGGCGAGATGGTGCCAATAGGTAATGCCGATCCCGATCCGGACGAACCCCTCGGCTGAGTACAGCCGCTCACCGTCCGGTGTTGCATTGAGTGCCGCTGCGCGCGCTCCCGCGGCGCGCGCTGAACCGCACACAGCCCGCAGCAGGGCGCGGCCCAGTCCCTGCCGTTGAAAGCCAGGCCACACGTCCATGTCGTAGATGCCGGCGATATCTCGTGGGGCAAAGGCCCAACCGCGGCCGGCAAAGTCGCCGTCGACGCGAGCGACCGCATGCCAGGCGCGAGCCGCGGGACCGTCGGCGAGCGAGAGCAGTCGCTGCCCCTCGGGTCCGTACTCCGGTACCTCAGTCGTGATCTCCACGCGATCGTCGTCCGGACCCGCGACGGACTCAAGCGAAGCGGTCATCCACCACGGCTCCCAACCACGCTCGAAGCCCACCGCCTCCAGCCCAGATGCATCGACATCAGCGGCCAGCCATGCTCCGATGATGCGTGCCCCGCGCTCTCGCGCCGCCGTAACGCCCTGCTGGGCGGCTGCTGCGTCGATAGCGTGAGGAAAGTTGAGCATCAGGTGACCATTGTGCGGCTGCCAGGACCACCGCAGACCTGCCTGCTCCCAGACCTCACCGCCGCCCGCGATCGCGACTGCGGCGTTCCATGTGGCCTGGTTGATCTCACAATCGGCAACAGTCGCGCGCACAGCGCCGATAAACCTACCGCCGGCTGGGACGGCGGCGCCAAAAACGCCCGAGCACGACATCGGTGAGGCCAAGTCCGCCACCTGGCTGCTGCATCTGCGCCGCCAGGTCGCGCAGCAGAAGCCTATCGGTCATAGCCGCAGGGGCTGAGCGACGAAGAGGCAGCCGCGTAGGCTTCGCAGATGCCCTCAGGGTGGGTTGAACTGCCGGAATGGCTGGCTGGGCCAGCGGCCGCAGTGTTTGCCGACATCCAAGGTGATGATCCGATTTCCAATCTTCGGCTACTCGCCACGAAGACGGGCCACCCGGACGGGGCGATTTTTAGTGTCTTGGAGCCCGACGGTACTGGCGGCGGTCGCTCGGTCAGCCGCCACGCCGATCCGATCGAGATGATCTTGGAGATCGCAGAAATCCTGCAAGACGAGTGCGCGGAGAGATCCGGTGGCTGGGGACAACCGCGACCGCCGTGCCCGTATCACCCGCATCCGGCCCGTCCCGCACTACGTGGAGGCGAAGCGTGGTGGGTGTGCGAACGGCGCGAAGAGCGGCTATACCGGATCGGCACTGGAGAGGTCGTCGCGGCCGCTCGCGCTAAGAACGGCAAGCGGATCTGGCGTTGACCGGTAAGCGCCACAGCGCGTCGGCCGCCTGGTCCGGGGCTCGGTCATCGTGCTCGCTCCCGGCCACGCGTTCACTGCGAGAGCCAACAGACTGACTGCCGTCGGCCGTCTCGACCTCCCGGGCAACCGGAGTCCGACGCGGTTGCCGCTAGCGGTAACAGCGTCCCCGACCAGGTTCCCTACCTGGCAGGTAATGGACGCGATCGACCGCACTGGCGAACCTTCGTCTCGAGAAATCGACCAACCAGAAGGAGCAGAGATGGCATCGATCGACGAGATGATCCGCAGCTTCGTGGCGAGCTGGAACGAACGCGATCCGGCCAAGCGGCGCCTGACCATCGAGAAGACGTGGTCCCCCGAGGGGATCTACCGCAACCCGACGGCCGAGTTCGAAGGACATGACGGCATCGCTCGTGCTGTGACGGCGGCACATGACGCCTTCACCGCCAACGGTTTCGTCTTCACACTCGCGAAAGTGGATACCAATCACGACGCAATTCGCTACAGGTGGGAGATGGTTCCCGCCGGCGGCGGCGAACCGGACTCGATCGGGACCCACGTCGCCATCGTCGGTGCGGACGGGCGTCTGGTCAGTGACTATCAGTTCATCGATAAGCCTCCGTCGGCGAACTGAACCCGAGACCGGTCAGCCCGGGAGCCGCATCTGCGAATCCAGATCGCCCACACACGAGACCGAACCGCCCGAGATAGCGAGCGCCCGATCCTCTTCCCGGCGGATAGCCCGCCAGACGACAACGCGCCGGTCGGACTTCTGCTGCCGGTCGGTCAGCGATCGAGAGCGAGAGCGGCGACCTCGCGGCTGCCCGGGCTGAGCGACGAAGGAGGAGCGCGCTCTTGGCCTCGCGGCCCCTGCTTCCAGGGATCGTCTGCCGTTGAGCTGCTAGCAGACCGACCAGTGCCTGGGTCGGTCTCCGCGCATTGCAAGCCGGATGCGATGACGCGTGCTCGGGGTCGGCGGTGGGATATGAGGGCTCGGTCGTCGAATCGCGGCGGTGAACGAACGTGCTAGGAGCGTGGTGCGGCGCGGGGGTCCGTTCGGGTCGGGATCTCCGTGGGTTTGGGCTTCAGACCACCCGGCGGCATCTCTGGCGTTAGCGACCGACGGGTTCGGGGGCGAACGCCTCCTCGACTGCCTCAGCCAGCTGATCGGTCCACGCAAGCTCGGTCGAGGCGACAATCGCGTCCCAGTGTGATGGCTTGCTGACGCCAACGATCGGCGCGGTAACGCCGGACCTGTTGAGTAGCCACCCGAGCGCGAGCGCCGCCGGGGCCACGTCGTGCTGTTCGGCGACGGCGTCAAAGCGGCGAATCTTCTGCAGGGTCTGCGGATCCTCGATGGCCTCAAGTGTGGGGCGCTGAGTGCTGAGCCGACTGCCGTGCTGAGCCGCCGGATCCTTGCTGTAGCGGCCCGCCAGCAGCCCAGCGGCCAACGGCGAATACGGGGTGTAAGCCAGCGATTCGCCGCGCGCCAGCGGAAGCACCCCGTCGTCGTCCTGGCGAGCTATCAGGGAGTAGCGGTTCTGGATCACCGAGGGGCGTCGCAGGTTCATTCGGTCGGCGGTCTCAAGCGCGCTGGTGAGGTCCTGCTCGCCGACATTGGAGAGCCCGTACGCGAGAATCACGCCGCGGTCGATCGCGTCACTGAAGACGGGCAGACTCTCAGACCAATCGGTGTCGGGGTCCACCGCGTGCGCGAGAAAGAGATCGACCCGGCCGAGCGTCTCGCGCGACTTCTCGAGCTGGCGCCGCAGGCGGTTGGGCGCGAGGTTCGGTCCGTCGGCGGTCAGACCGGTCTTGGTCTGGATGAGTATCGGGGCTTGGTCGTGGTTTGCGACCCAGCGGCCGAGGATCCGCTCGCTCTCACCGCCGGTGTAGATGTCGGCGGTGTCGACGACGTTGATCCCCAACTCGATCGCTTTCTCGAGGACCGCGAAGCTGCCGTCGTCGTCGAGCCCGATGCCGGGGCCGGTAACGGTGGCCACGCCCCCCATTACGCCGGCGCCGAGGATGAACCGAGAGATGCTGATGCCGGTGGTGCCAAGCTCGATGCTCGCGATTTTCGTCATGTGGTGGTCCTGCGAGGTAGTAAACATGACACTCCTCAGAATCAGTTCGAAAACTAGACCTACGCGGCAGCGCTACGATAGCACAGTGAGTACGAAATCCGAACCAACTGCTGATCTGGGCCCCGGCCTGCGCCCCGACGCACCGAGAATTTGTCCGATCGCCGACGCCCTAGCCGTCGTAGGTGAGCGCTACTCGCTGCTGATCCTCCGCGAGCTCAGTTTTGGCGTGCACCGCTTCAACGACATCCTTCACAACACAGGTGCGCCGCGCGAGACGCTGACGATTCGTCTCAAGAAGCTGGAGGAGGCCGGCGTAATCAGTCGCCGGCGATACAGCCAACATCCGCCTCGAGACGAATACCTGCTGACCGAGTCCGGCAAAGCGCTTGCGCCTGCTCTCGGCAGGTTGCGGGAATGGGGGGAGCAATACGTCTCTCCGTCGCGGAGCTGAAGCACCCCAGTTCCCTTAGTCTCGTATTCGCCATATCCGCGCCTCGGTGCTTGCAGACTTGTTGCTGTCGGGCCGACGCAGAAGTGGCGATGCCGGCCGTGGTGCTGCATCCTCACCAAACAGCGGCCACGTCAGCGGCGGCGACATTTCAGAAGTGGGCCCATGCGACTCGGCCAGCTGCTGCCGCTCGATCAACCCGGCAGCCAACGCCGCAACTAGCGATCCGGGGACGACCGCTCATCGCCCGCAAGTGACCCGCTCGCCGGCAGATCGGCGAAGACGGCCTCAAGATCGGCTCGCGTCTTGGCCCTTTGGACCGACGAGATCCGCTCTTCGAACTCGTCGGGGGTGAGCCTCCCGTCGAGCATGTGCAGACGCAATTCATCGATCCCGCGGTCGCGGTCAGCGTCCGCGATGCGCTTGATATGCGAGGCAGCTGGCGGGTCGGGCAGATAAGACGCGGTTGTAGCCATGATGATTGCGCCGGCCGATGCCGCTGCCGACCCCTGGATCGTGCCCATCAGCTCCCGGTGCCTCATCGCCTCGACCTTCCGTTTCCGCGCGCCACGACGGAGCACGCGATACGGGACGAGCCAAAGCCCCCAAAGCAAGTACCAGACGGTAATGACCGTCCACGCCACCAACACGAGCGAGACGGCGAGCACCGTGATCGCCGTGAGCTCCCACCCCTCAGGAGCTCGGCGCCGGATGCGCATGATGCGCTGCGACGAGCCCACGTAGCTCATCGGCGCGCTGATAATGACGTCTTCGCTCGCCAGTCGAACTGGCGGCATGTGCTGTCCGCTCATGGTCTGTCCCCACTCTCACGCGTGCGCTTCCCGCGTGATTACGGTAGCTCGCTCGGCCAGCCACATCAAGTCCGTCATGACAGTGAAAACCGTCCCCTGCGCCGCCACGGGACGTGAGTCCAGCAGATCAAGGCGCCCGTTGGCCCTGACCTTCGCAAAGCCCTTGCGCACGCTTCGTACCTGCGCCAACGCGGTCGCCTTCGCCCAGATCGCAGCGCGCGGACGAACGCCGATCGTCACGAAGACCGAGCCATGTGCGTAGCTCGGCATGGGCTTCGCGAGGCTTCCGACAATGTCGGTAGGCGGACGCCCGAAGCGGCAGTGGGATATCGGCCCCGGTATCTCAATGGCTAGCTTCGGGCCGCCTTTTCGAAGTTCTTGCGCGGCTGATCGGGATTCCAACGTGCGCTCAAGGACCTAAACGTGACCGCTTCAGCCCTCGCTACGTGCCTTGGTCGAAGCCGCACCAACTTCGCTCACGGTTCGGCTGCTGGACCTGCCCGATCGCGCGATCGGCCTGATCTACGCCGGCGTGCTGATGAGGGACACGGCAGAGCGCTCCTAACCGAATCGCTGGGAGTTCCGCGAGGTGTCGGTCGGTGGCCCGAAAGGGAGTAGAGTTGTCTTTCAGGCTGATTTGCCGGCTCCTGGAGAATTGCTCGCGCAGGCCACCGTTCGTTGATGACCTCACGGGTCGCTTCGTCCGAGCGACAGAAACGCCGTCACAAAAACGACACTTTCCGATCGAGTGGGGATTGTTCACTGTGCGGTGATGCGGGCGCTGAGACCAGATAGCCATGGCCTCTGTGCCCTGCAGACGCCAGACGGATATGACGCGTTCCGCGGTTACAGCCTTGCCCTGAACTCGGCCCCCAGCCCTGGAGCCCGGCTCCGCCAGGGACCGGGAGCGCGTGGTGGACAACACGGGTACGCGCACGATCGCGTCGACGAAGGCGTCATCGTCGAGTCGCAAAAAACCGAGTCGGCGCAGCTGATGGACGCGGCGGCGCGGTCGGGTACGACGGTGAGGCGACCGGGGTGGTCGGGGTCCCGGTGATCATCGATTCGTTCGGGAACCCCAACCTCGCAGCCGGTCCGTTCACGCGGTCGGTCATCCCACTTCCGGCGGCGGGCACATCGATCGGGACGCCCGAGGGAACGTTCTCGCAGAGCAACGCTGTCGCAACGATGAGGATGTCAGGGGCGGGTAATGCGATCAGCGGGACCACGCTTGAGTACGTGC
>DATNKY010000594.1:0-7222 GCA_035603155.1 Solirubrobacteraceae bacterium | reverse complement strand
CGCAGCGCCCGGCAGCACCTCGAGCCCGTCGACCCGGTTGTGTCGGGGCGTGCCGTCGACGTCGGCCGCGGTGCTGCGGCGGAGGCGCTCGTCGCCGTCGCGGAAGCGCTCGAATTCGGGCGCTGGGAGGCTGACGCCGACTCGATCCGCGCCCGTCTCGACGACTCCGTGGCTGCGCTGCGGGACGAGCTCGCAGTCGATCGCGCCGCCGGCGAGGCTCTGCGAGCGACCGAGCTCGAGGAGATGCTCCGGCGAGGCGCGTCGGTACGGGGAGACCTCCGCGGTGCGATCGATCTGGCCACGTCCTGGCAGGGTGAGGGGCCGCCCCCAGATCCCGTGCGCCACGCGCGTCCGCGGCGTGCGGCGCTAGCGGTGCGCCGCCCCTGGCCGATCCTGCGCGCCAACCTCACATTGCGCTCGAGCGCGTTCCGGCACGCGATCCGCCTCGGTCTGACGGTCGCTGTCGCGACCTCGGTCGCGGAGATCTCGGGGCTGGCGCGCGGCTACTGGCTGCCGCTGACGGTCTTGTTTGTGCTTCGCCCGGACTTTGGCTCGACCTTCACGCGGGGCCTCCAGCGCTACGCCGGGACCGCCCTCGGCGTCGTCCTCGCGACGCTCATCACCGCGGGACTGCATCCTGGGCCATATGCGCTCGCAGTGCTGATCACCGCGCTCGCGTTCGCGTTCTCGGCGTTCCTGTATGCCAACTACGGGCTGTTCACGCTGTCGATCACCGCCTTCATCATCTTCTTCGTGGCGTACGCGGGAGCGCACGACGAGTTCGCGACCGCGCTCGACCGGCTGCTCGACACGACGATCGGCGCAACTATCACGCTCGGCATCTACGCGCTCTGGCCCACCTGGGAGCGGGTGCTGCTCCCCGACACGACCGCGGGCCTGATCGAGGCCGACCGTGTGTACGTCCACACGCTGCTTGGCTCATGGTTCGACGGCGGCAAGAGCCGTGACGCGGTCGCCGACGCCCGCGCTCGCGCGCGGTTGGCGCGGACGAACACCGAAGCCTCGGTTCAGCGCGCGTTGCTCGAGCCAAAGCTCGGGCGCGCGCAATTCGGCACCGATCGAGCGACCGGGATCCTGACGAGCATGCGCCGCTTCGCCGACGCAGCGCTCGCGCTCGAGGCGTACTTCGACGACGAGCTGCCACCCGTGCCGCCCGTGGCGCGGACGCTCGCCGATCAGCTCGACGCGACGCTCGTCGAGCTCGCAGCAGCTGCGCGCGAGCACCGCGCGCCGTCGGATCTGCCGCCGCTGCGCAACACCCAGCAGGAGCTCGCGGCGCTGGTCGGACCGGCGGTCCCGCTCGCGGAGGAGACCGACCGGATGGTCAACAGCCTCGCGATCGCGGCGCACGTCCTCGACGCGCCGGCCACCGACGATGAACGCGCCGGATCCAGTCCCGCCGTCGTTGCAGTGGCGGCGAAACAACGTCCGTAGCTGATGACTCGGCTAGCGCGCCCGGAGAAATTCGAACCCCCGACCGTCTGGTTCCTTAGACCTTTCCGACGGTTATTCACGATCGCAACGGCCTGCGTCGATCGAACGTCTGCGGGTGTGTACGAGCCAGCCGACTCGAACGTTCCTCCAGCTGTGGGCGGCGCGCTAGGCGCGCCGCCTCACCGCTGTGGTTAGCCGTTGACGATGTGCCAGATCGAGCCGAACGTCTTGAGCTCGTCACCTGTGGCGAGCTTTTTGTTGCCCGACTTGAGGTCGGGCGTGAAGTAGTAGAGCGGCTTTCCGGCCAAGGTCAGCTGACGCGTGCCGTGGTTGCGGAACGTCCCGAGCTTGCCCTTGATTCCCGACTGCGCACTGAGGCCCTTGGTCGAGTTGACCGTCACCGGCGGCCAGAACGCCCAGCAGTTGGTCTTCGCGTTGCTGGTTTTCTTGCAGATGAGGTGGTGGGTGGTCTCGCCCTGGAATGTGTACACGGCGTATCCGGCCGGGCCGACCGCGACCGCTTTATGCACATTGATAGCGCGCACCCGGAACGCCTTCGTCGGCGTGTTCGTGACGTGGACGCCCTTCGCGACCCGCAGCGTGAATGACGTCGCCACCGCTACGGCGGCGAACGCGACGACCGCGACGGCGGCGAGCACAGCCACGACCACTGCGGTAGACCGCCGCGAGCGATGAGCCACGTGGAGGCTCACAGGATCTGTCATAGGACTCCCTTCAGCGTTGGCACTTAGACCAAAAGACGCCGACAGCACGGCAAACTTCCCAGGGACCCAGCGAAGTAGATCACCTCGGCCTGATCTGCGCCGCAATCAACCTCGACCACAAGCTCCAACCGCCGCGCCACGGCCTGGCGACGCAGCGTAGTCGAGACTCTTGCATGTCGGCCAGACCGAAGCTGCTAACGCCAGTGTGGCTTCAGCTGTGAGGGTGTTCAACGGGAGTAGCTGGGAAGTTGACCGGTCAGGGTGCGAAGTAGCTGCCCGGCGTGACGCCAGTCTCGCGGCGGAACGCCGCGACGAACGCGCTTGGCGTCTCGTAGCCCACTTCGCCAGCGACAGCGCCGACGGGACGACCCGCCGCCAATAGCGGGAGCGCGCCTTGGAGCCGCGCGCGGGTGCGCCACGTGCCGAACGTCAGCCCGGTTGAGGCGACGAACGCGCGGGCGAGCGAGCGCTCGCTCGCTCCGACGGTGCGGCCCCACTCGGCAAGGGTGCGGGTGTCGCGCGGGTCGGCCAGCAGTTCGGCGGCGACGTCGTGTGCCCGCGGCTCGGTTGGGATCGGCAGTTCCACGGCGGCCGTGGCGACCGGTTCGAGCAGGTCGTACAGCAGACCCTCGGCTCGTTGCCGCGGCGCGTCCGGCACCGTCTCACTGTCGAGGTAGGAGATCAGTTCGGCCAACAGTAGGCTGACGGCGACCGGCGTCGGCTGATCCCAATCGATCGGGCAGCTTTTGGTCGGCAGGTACGCCGAGCGCATGGTGGCGACCCCGCTGGAGCTGGTCTCATGCCGCGTTTGCGCGGGGATCCACAGCGCGCGCGTCGGTGGCAGGACGTAGCTGCCGGTGTCGCACTGCACGATTAGGACACCGCTGGCTGCCCATGCGAGTTGGTGCTCGTCGTGGGCATGCCACGAGTAGCGCACGCCTCGCGTCATCGGGAAGTCGCAGACGATCACCGACGGCTGTGGCAGCTCTCGATCAGCTTGACCGTCTAGCGACACAAGATGGCATTCTACGCCCTTTCGGAATGCCGCGGAGGGGCGTATGTTCGCGGTCATGAACGAACAACACCAGACGCTTTGCCGCAGCGCAGAGTGGGCGACGCTGTTGCAGGACGAGATCATCGGCCCGCTCGTGTCGGGCCTGGAGCTGGGTGAGGAGTTGCTCGAGCTTGGACCGGGACCGGGTGCGTCGACCGAGTGGTTCCGCCACAGGGTCGACCACCTCGTCGCGCTCGAGCTCGACCCAGAAGCCGCCGCGTTGTTGCACGCGGCGTACGACACCACCAACGTGGAGGTGCTCGTCGGCGACTGCACCCGCATGCCGTTCCCCGGGTCGAGTTTCGACTCGGTCGCCTCGTTCACAATGCTGCACCATCTGCCGTCCGCGGCCGCCCAGCACGCGACGCTGGCCGAGGCGTTTCGCGTGCTGCGGCCCGGTGGGCTGCTGGTCGGTGCGGACAGCCTCGCGAGCCCCGAGCTCCACGACTTTCATGTCGGCGACACCTACAACCCCATCGACCCCGCTCGGCTGCTCGTCGCGCTGCAACTGCTCGGCTACGACCCAATCACCGTCTCCGTGGGCTGTGATGTGCAGTTCACCGCGCGCAAACCCAAGGAATCGGCGGAGGACCACCGTGGCCACTAACAGCAGCTGAGCGGATGGTCCTTAAGGGCGGTCCCCGTTCGTCGTTTCGTTGTAAGAGCCAAATCCAGACCGAAGGGCGAAGACATGAAGCGCACCCACCGACAGATCACCCGACGCGTGCAGGCGGCGCGCGAACAGGCGACCATCCGCTACGTCTACGGGAAGCGAAGCTGCCCTAAGCAGGCTCGCGCTTGTTGACGGCTTCCCGCGCGCAGTGCCACACCACGCGAGGGTTATCACGGTCGGGGTGCAACGCGAACATCGCTTTGACGATGGCCTCGACGGTCTCCTCGGTCTCGACAACCCGGGAGAAGTCGCGGAGGTACTGCTGGGACTCGCCGATCGACTTGGGGTCGGTGGGCGCTCCGACACGGTGATGCCCGGAAACGACGATCTGCGGGTCCAACGACGCGATCTGGTTGAGATTGTCGATCCACTCCTGCCGAGACCGAGCGTCGGTCTCGGCGGTCATCATGTGGACTTGGTTGTAGACGACGTCGCCGCCCACGACCGCACGGATCGAAGGCGCGTGCACGATCGTGGAGTGCTCGGTGTCGCCCTGGCCGATGTCGATCACCCTGATCTCGGAGCCCTCGAGCTCGATCGAGGTCGTCTTGAGGCGGTCCGGTGTGTCGGGCGTCTCCGGGATCTCGCCCGGGAAGACGCCCTGCCAGTACGCGGAGAGGCCGGCGTTCGTCGCCTCGAAGACGGCACGCTCGAACACTTTGGGCCGCGCCCATCCGGGCACGTCTCCGAAGCGCTCCCGCAGCCGGGTCAGCCCGATCCAGTGGTCTGAGTGCCCGTGGGTGATGTAGATGCCGACCAGGCGCTTGCCGAAACCGTCGATCCAGTCGGCGAGCGCGTCGACCTGATCAAACGTGACGAGCGTGTCGATGAGCACCGCCTCCTCCTGCCCGTGGATAAGCGTCGCGCTCATCGGAGACCACATCGGCTCATCGCCAGGCCCCTGCGGTGGCGCGCCCTTCATCGGCCTCATCGGCGCGATGTGGACATCCAGGTTCAGATCAGACATGAGGCTGGGCCTTTCCGGTCGGGTGCTGACGCCGGCCAAGAAGATGATGTGCACGTGTGCTGGCGGGGAAGACCCTCTGGGAGGGAAGCTTCGTGTCCCGAACAGTCGACCTCCTTTGGGCGGTCGGTCAGGGCGGGGCAGCGTTTGCCCCGCCTGACCCGAAACCCAGTTGAAGCGGACTCGTCGTGCTTGCGCCGTCGCAGAGGACCGAAGCGAATTACGCCCTCGCCATGTTTCCCTGGAGGGAGGTCACGAGGTCACGGATCGCGGTGAGCACCGTCTCGGGGTGCGACATCATCGGGACATGATCGCTGTCGATCTCGTAGGTCGTGGCGTCCATTCGCTTGGCCGCGGCCCATTCCAACTCCGGGTTGACGGTGTGGTCGTGCGCGCCCACGACGTACGCGCTCGGCTTCGTCCTCCACGCGACGCCGTCCACCTTCTGGTTGAACAGGTCGGCCACCGGCGACATCGAGGTCGCCCACACGATCTCCTTCTCGTCGGGGGTGAGGTCCCCGCAGAAGTAATCGATCCCGGATCGAAGCAGCCAGACACGGTTGTCGGCGACCTCGATGTGGGAGAAGACGTCGGTCACCGGGAACTTATCCTGCTGGCTCTGCGATGTCTCCGTCTCGTCGGGTGCGAGGGCGCAGAGGTAGACGAGCCCGACGACGCGGTCATCGGTTCCGGCAGCCGTGATGACGGTCCCGCCCTGCGAGTGCCCGACGAGGATCGCGGGGCTTGAGACCCGCCCGAGCGCGCGAATGGTACAGCCGACATCGCCCTGGAGGGAGTCGAGGCCGTACTCGGCGGTGATGCACTCGTGCCCCTCGGCCCGAAGCGTCGGGATGAGCTTGCTGAAGCACGAGCCGTCGGCCCAGAGCCCGTGGCAAAAGACGATGCTGGGTTTACCTGACATGTGGTTCACTCCTGAGTGGTTGTGGTGGTGAAACAGATCGCCGAGCTTGCGTGATATTGGCGCTCCCCTACGTCGCTGTGGATAGCGAGGTGCGGCCAGCTAAGAGGGACAGCCGGGGCCAATTTTTCGATGACTAGTCACCGTCCTTTCAGTAACAACCGTGCAATCGAGCAGAAGCCTGACTCGCGGCGCCCGCGCCCTCTTGAGTCATGCGACTGCTTCTCGAGGGGCTGATCAAGCAGTCGCGGTCGAGGAGAGCGGTGTCGTCGGCACCTCGACGTGCACCGATTCCAATTCCGGTGAGGGTCTGCGATGCTCGGCACTGATGGTGGCTTTTGATGCCGAGGTGTACCTGCGCCGGTTGGGGGAGCGGCTGCTTGATGATCCTGGTCAGCAGCGGCCCGGTCACTGGTCAGCGCTTCGGGGCGCCGCCTCCGCGCTGGTCGTCGCGGGCGCGATTGACGCCGATCGGGCGTGGTGGGTGATCGATGACTACGCGACCGCGAGGCGCATCCGGTCTGGCGAGCCGGGCTTTGTTCATTTCGGCGCGCCGCTTCGTCGCCGCAAGGCTAACAGCCATGCCGCGACAGTTCAGGGTGATCGGCCAAGAGATCCTGGTCGGTAGAGGTCAGGTGCTGCTGCGTGACCTTGCCATCGCGGCTGAGGGGGGAACGTTGCGTTACCGCCGCTACCTGGACGCTCCGGGCCCAGGCCAAGTTGGGCGCTTGTCCAGACGGGCGGGCGGTTTCCCGTGGAATGTCTCGCCCCCCGAGATCATTGACTCCGACGGTAACCGGCCCGCGGTCCGGTTTGGTGGCGGTGGCCGAGACGGCGAAGGGTACGTGGATGGGGAGTTGGAGTTGCGCGGAACGATCGCCCCGGAGGCGGCGTGGCTTGAGGTCGACGGCACGCGGGTCGCTCTTCACGGTCCTACGGCGCGCTGGGAGGTCGGCGTCGAGGCGCTTGTGGACCAAAGTCCGTTGGAGCGGTTTCTCTGGCGACATCTCGCCGTGGCCGTCCCACGGTCGGGGGTTACCACGGACCTGGAGCCCATGATTGGGGCGCTGGTTGCCGCGGGGGCGCTTGAGGAGGGGTCGCTGCTGGTGCAGGACCTGCGGGCGGTCATAGCCCGTATGCCGCGTCGTCCTCTCCATCAGCGCTGTATGACGCGCGCGTCCACCCCCGGTTTGGTCCAGCCGTGGGGATCTCTGCTGGACCGTGAGGGAGCAGACGATGGTCCGGAGTGGACGCTGGTTCTCGGCGCGGTGTCACCTGCGTGTGACGGGGTTCAGTTCGCCGCGAACTCGATCACCTCTGACGTCGACGGTTTCGAGGTCGAGTTCGACGTCGCCCCAAACTTGGGGGGCGTCAGCGCTCTTGAGGAGCTTCCGGTCGGCTGGTGGGCGCGGGATGACCTTGAAAATCACTA
>DATNKY010000715.1:0-9994 GCA_035603155.1 Solirubrobacteraceae bacterium | reverse complement strand
GGCCGGGGGAGCTGTTCATTTCGCCTCGCCCGGGGGCCGAGGCGGTCGCGCTCACGCATTTCAATGACAAGCTCGTCGACGAGGTCGAGCTCGCCCCGGTCAACCGTGCCTCGATCACGCGCCCGGACGGGACCGAGATCGAGTACTTCACGATCGTCGCAACCGATCGCGCCGCGCGCCGGCGCCCGCTGCACCTCGACATCCACGGCGGCCCGCACGGACTCTGGCCAGCGGGGCGGTGGCTCGGCCTCCACCAGGCGATCGCCGCCGCCGGGTACGCCGTCCTGCTGCCCAACCCGCGCGGGAGCTTCAGCTACGGGCAGGAGTTCACCTCCGCCTGCACGGGCGACTGGGGCGGCGGCGACTACGAGGACATCATCGCGTGCTGCGATGACATGATCGAGCGCGCAGTCGTCGACGAGCGCCGGATGTTCGTCAGCGGCGGCTCGTACGGCGGGTTCATGACGAGTTGGATCGTCAGCCACACGGATCGTTTCAAGGCCGCGTCGGCGCTCGCCGCGGTGGTCGACATGACGAGCATGGCGCTCACGTCCGACGTGCCCGATTTCGCGCTGTACAGCATGGGCGGCACGCCGTGGCAGCGCCCCGACGAATACGCTTATCGGTCGCCGCTCACCTACCTGCCGTCGGTCTCCACGCCCGTGCTGGTGGTGCATTGGGAGGGCGATCTCCGGGTCCCGATCGGCCAGGGCGAGGAGCTCTACAGCGGACTCCGAATGCTCGGCAAGGAGGCCGAACTGCTGCGCTATCCAGGCGGTTTTCACGCATCGCGCTCGCCCTCGCAGGCGGTCGACATGACCAAGCAGATCATCGACTTCAACCGGCGTCACGATTCGCGGGTCCGCGGCTGAGGCTCGACGTCCGGCCCGTAGAGGTCCGGCGCGCTTGCCAGTCAGCCGCGTGTGACCAGGTCCCGAGTGTGGAGCCAGTCGAGCACCATGTCGGCGATCTGGTCGCTGTTGTCGTCCATCATCAGCGCATGGCTGTTGCCGTGGACTCCGCGCGCAGGCAGCTCGGCCCACTCGGCATCGACGCCCGCGTCGCGCAGAGCGTCGTACCACCTGCGCACGGGAGGCACGGTCCCGACCCAGAAGGCGTGTCGGTCGAGGAAGTCGCCCCACACGAACAGGTGCGGGACCTCGCGCAGACGGGCCGCGTCGGCGACCGACGGATCCGGCGCGCCGGAGGCGTCGAGGAGCACGACCGCGCGGATCCCGTCCGGAGCGGCGAGGGCGGCCTTCAGCGCGAAGTGGCCGCCCTGGCTGTGCGCCACGAGGACGGATTCGCCGACGCGCGCCACCAGCGCGTCGTACGCGGCCTGGGTCGCGTCGTCGTTTGTCGCCCACCGGGGCATGCTCTGTTTCATGAACTGATCGAACGCATCGACCGGGAAGCGCAACCCGGGATGCGTGACCCGGCGCGCGGGGGCAGGATCCCACGACCCGGTCGGGCCGAAGCGGAACGTCACCTCCCAGGCCTCTCGCGCGGTCCGGAAGAACGGCTCGCTCGCATAGACGTACGGGTACGGCGCCCATGACGCGCGCCCGCGCTCGACGGAATCGCAGACGTACACGTCCAGTCCGGCGCGCAGGAACCGCATCTCCCACCCCTGGCGCCCGTCCGGCGTCGCCTCCCAGTTGGCGCCGCTCATGCCGCCGCCGTGCCACATCATCACGGGCACAGGGCCGCGGGGCTCGGCGAGCCGCACGTAGTGCGCGTACATCTGGCCGGCCGCGATCTCGCCGTTCGGATCGGCGCGGTGCACCGGCCCGCCAGGGGCGCTGACCAGCTCACGGATCGGCAGCCCTGACAACGTCACGAGCTCCCCGCCCACGTAGACGCTGCCTATCTCTCGCACCCCCAGCGGCGCGTCCTCCGGAGCCCTCACTGCCGCCTCTCTGTCGCAGGCGCGAATCGTAGCGCCGGGCGGCTCGGAGGCCGGGGACGGTCCGCTAGGTGAATGCGAGCGCCGACGACGGCGCCAGCCAGAACGGGCGCAGGTACGCGTTCGTGCACGACAGCGGCAGAACCTCGTCACCGAGGGCGAGGCCGAGCTTGTCGCGGACGTAGTCCTGCCGTCCGCGGATCCGCGACCAGAGCTCGGGATGCCGGGCCTCGATCTCGCCGCGCAAGGCGGCGTCGGCGATCGCGACGGTGTCTTCACAGTTGGTGGTCCACCCGGCCCTGATCCCGGTCGGGATGATGTCGCACTGCAGGACCATCCCGCTGGCGATCGGATCGTCGGAGCCATCGCGGATCGGCGAGTCCATCCACTCCTCGTAGTGAGTCAGGTGGCCCGGGTTCAGCGACGGGTGAAAGTCCTCGCCCGCCAGTACCTCGGTCACCGTCTCGAACAGTTCACCGCCCGCGAGACCCACCGCCAGCGTCTCGTACCAGGTGGCGATCGCGCGCCAGTACGGAATGATCAGCCGCTCGAGATAGCCCTCACTGGCCGACGTCAGGTCATCCGCCGTGGCGGCGATCAACCCGCCGCGGGCGCAGTTTCCGCCCCACAGCCCGATCGCGGCGACCGCGGCATCGCCGAGCGCGAGTCGCCGCGACGACGGGCTCCGCAGCCCGACCGCCACATCCTCGCCGGAGGCGAACACCGGGTGGTAGGTGAGCGGCTCGCCCGACCAGCCGGCGGCGCGGAACGCATCGCGTTCGCTGACGCCGGGCACGGCTGCGTCGATGATCGCGTGGATCCACGCCGAACACCGTGAAGCGCCCCATTCGAACACGGCGATCTGGTCAGCGGTCGCAAACGTGCGCAGGCCGGAGCGAGGGCTGGTCAGCGCGGGCGTGACATCGATCACCAGCTTCGCCCCGCCGACGATCGCCCGCAATGTGTCGACGAAGAACGCGGGCGCGAAGATCGGCGGCACGTCGAGCCTGTGCTCGTCGGGCTGTGCCGCCTTCCAGCCGACGACGCCGACGCGGTCACCGGCCTTGCAGCCGATGTCGCGCAACGCCTGTTCGACCGTCGGTCCGTCGCTGCGGTCGATCCCCATCAGGCTCAAGGTCGGGACGCATACGGCGTCGACCTCGATCGGGACGATCGGGACGTAGCCGATGTCCTCCTTGCCGACCAGCAGCGTTCTACTGTCGGGACCGAGGACGAGCAGCGCCTCCTCGAACCGTGGATCGAGGTTGGTCAGGTAGATCAGGCTCGCCGCGTGCTCACGATCGCCGTAGACCACGATCCAGTCGACGTCGACCGCCTCCTGCAGGGCCGCGATCCGGGCGTCGAGCTCTGCAGCCGAGATCGACGGAAGCTCTTCACCGAGCGCGAGCGCCGGCGCCTCGGTCTGCACGAGCTCGACCACCCGCGTCATGGATCCTTGCGCCCCCTTGACACGTGCGGGCGCGCGGAGCTATCTTCCGCGCAATTCACATGGTAACCATACAACTTGGGCCATGAGGGCGCCGAAGACCGCCCAACCCCGCTCGATCAAGTTGAGCGACCAGGTCACACGAGCGCTCGCCCGGCGGATCACCAACGGGGAGATCGGCGGGGACGTGCCACCGCCCACCGAGCTCGAGATCTGCGAGGAGTTCGGCGTCTCGAAGACGACGGCACGGGAGGTGATCCGTTCGCTCGCCGAGCGCGGCTTCGTCGAGGTCCGCCAGGGCCGGCGGATGCAGGTGCGCAGCTCGAGCGAGTGGAACCAGCTCGATCCGTTGATGCTCGAGCTGATCGATGATCCGGAGATCGCCCGGCGCTACCTCGCCGATGTCCATTACGTCCGGACCCTGATCGAGCCCGAGGTCGCGGCCCGAGCCGCGCTTAGCGCCAACGATGAGCAGATCGGACGCGCGCGCGAGTCACTCGAGGCGATGGAGGCCTCGATCGACGACCCCGATGCCTATCTCGAGGCCGACGTCGCATTTCACCGCGAACTGGCGGCGGCGACCGAGAGCGTGATCCTCGCGTTCGTCCTCGACTCGCTCGGTGACCTGCAGCGGCTCAGCCGCAGTGTCACCAACCGGCTTTTACACAGGCTGCCCGAGGCGACGCGCGAGCACCGGCAGATCCTCGATGCGGTAATCGCCCGCGAGCCGGAGCGCGCGCGCAAGGCGATGAGAGCGCACCTCAAGACAGTGGCGCACGTCTGGGTGCCAGGTGACGCGGATTCGGAATTCGACGCGCTCTTCATCAACACAGGTTAGATGCGAAGGAGAGGGGAACAATGGCGGATGTCTTAACCGCACCGGACGGTCCCGGCGCCGATGTGAACTATGTCGCCGCGGATACCGAGCTGAAGGCTGGCGCGCTCGGATTCTGGGGCGGAATGATCCAGGCCGTAACCCACATCGCCCCGGGACTCAACATCCTGCTCGGGCTGACGTTCATCGTCAGCTTCGCAGGCGTTGCGGCGCCGATCGCCTACATTCTCGGAGGCGTCATCTGCCTCGGAGTGGCTATTACGCTGACACAGCTGGCCAAGCAGTTCACCGGCGCCGGCGGTTACTTCCTCTATGTCAGCTCGACGATCGGACCACGCACGGGTTGGCTGACGACGTGGCTGTACTTCCTGTATGACCCGATCGCGGTCTCGTCGGTGTGCGCGTTCACCGGCCTGCTCGTACAGCAGACGCTGCAGCAGCAGTACGGGGTCGACATCTCCTGGTACTTCTGGTTCTTCGCGTTCCTGATCATCATCACGGGGTTCACGCTGTTCGGCATCTCGCTGTCGGCGCGGGCGATGCTGGTCCTCGGCGGGTTCGAGGTCCTGGTCTTCCTCGTGCTGGCGATCTCCGGCCTCGCGTCACCGGGTCACGGCGGCTTCAACTTCGACTCGTTCAACCCCGGCAACCTCCCGAACGCCAACGGCCTCTACCTGGGGGTCGTGTTCACGATTCTCGCCCTGTCGGGCTTCGAGGCGGTGGCGCCGCTCGCTGAGGAGACCGAGAACCCGAAACGAAACCTCCCGATCGTGATCGTCCTCTCGACGGCCGGCATCGCGATCTTCTACGCGCTCGTGAACTGGGGCGTGCTCGTCGGCCACGGCACGACCAGCGTCACGGCCGGGAACTTCACCCAGTCAGACCAGATCTTCGACCTCGCCCGCCGACTCTGGAGCGGGGCTTGGATCCTGGTCCTGATCGCGACGGTCAACTCGGCGCTGGCGGTGTCGATCGCGATCCAGAACGCGTCGACACGCGTGTTCTTCGGGATGGGGCGCATCGGGGCGCTGCCGCGGTGGCTGGGCAAGGCTCACCCGGTGTGGAAGACACCGGTAAACGCGATCATCGCGATGACGGTCCTGACCGTCGTCGCCGCGATGGTGCTCGGCTCGACGATCGGCCCGGTCAATCAGTTCGGAATGATGGGGATCGCGCAGACGCTCGGCCTGATCGTCGTCTACGCGATGGGGAACCTCGGCGTCGTCTGGTGGTACTACCGCAAGCGCAGGGCGCAGTTCAAATGGTGGCTGCACGGGATTATTCCGATCGCCACCACGGCAGCGCTGATCTGGGTCGGCTGGAAGAACGTCTCCGGGCTGCACATCTTCAGCCTCCCCACCGCGCTCGACTACGCGCCGTGGATCGCGATCGGCTGGTTCATCCTCGGCATCCTGATCCTCGTGTGGGCCAGTCGCACCGGCAAGGAGGAGTGGCTGCGCAAAGCGGCTGAATCGACCGTCGAGCGACCGGAAACCGCCGCCGAAGCCGCCCACCGGCCGGCGCTCTAGGTCAACCAGGTCTCACGCCGCCGCGGATCGGACTCCGCGGCGGCGCCGAGCCCGCTCCGTGCCCGCATCACCTTCATCGAACCTCGCCGGCCTCGGCATCGCGATCACCGGGGCCGCCGGTGACCTCGGTCATGCGATGTCGCTCGAGCTCGCGCGCCGCGGCGCGCGGATCTGGATGATCGATCGCCTGACCGAGCACGACGCGGCCGCCCGGATCGAGGCGGTCGCCGCCGTCGGGGAATGCGTCTACAAGGAGGCCGACGTAACCGACCGGGCGGCGGTGCAGGCGGCGCTGGCGGCGGTCGACCCACTCGACGTCGCGATCGGCAATGCCGGGATCGTGCATTCGGCGCCGTTTCTCGACGTGACCCCCGAGCAGTGGGAGGCGCACCTGGACGTCAACCTCGGCGGCTGCTTCAACGTCGGCCAGCTCGCGGCACGCCTGATGGTCGGGCGTGGCCGCCCCGGGCTGGTGCTGTTCACGGGCTCGTGGGTCGGCGAGATCCCATGGCCCGAGATCGGCCCGTACTGCGTTTCCAAGGCCGGCGTCCGGATGCTCGCGCGCTCGATGGCGCGTGAGCTCGCGGTCCACCGGATCCGGGTCAACGTGGTCGCGCCCGGGATCGTGTTCGCCGGGATGGCGCGCCGCCAGTTTGAGACCGATCCCGCCTACCGCGCCCGCGCCTCGGTCGCGATCCCGCTCGGCGAGCTCGGGACCGCCGACCAGGTCGCGCAGGCGATCGCGTTTCTGTGCTCACCCGACGCTGCGTACATGACCGGTTCGGTGTTGCTGGTCGATGGCGGCGCGTCCCTGTTTCAGTTCGCGGAATGAGCGCGAGCGTGAGGATCACCGGCATCGACACGGTCCGGACCGAGGAGTTCCCGAACCTCGTCCACGTCCTGCTGCACACGAGCGAGGGCATGACCGGCCTGGGTGAGACGTTCTTCTTCGCCGACGCCGTCGAGGCGCACATCCACAGCACCGTCGCCGACTATCTGCTCGGCGAGGATCCGGCCGACATCGAGCGTCACTGCACCTCGTTGCGCGGTTACGTCGGCACCGCCTGGAGCGGCGCCGAGACGCGCGCCGCCTCGGCCGTCGACATCGCCCTCTGGGACCTGCGCGGCAAGGCGCTCGGCCAGCCGCTGTACGACCTGCTGGGCGGCCGCTCGCGCGACCGGATCCGCACCTACAACACGTGTGCGGGATCGCGATACGTGCGTGGCCGCCAGGCCCAGAAAGTGACGAACTGGGGCCTGTACGAGAACCGCCCCAACGATCGCTACGAGGACCTGGACGCGTTCCTGCACCACCCTGATGAGCTCGCGCGCAACCTGCTCGACGAGGGGACGACCGCGATGAAGATCTGGCCGTTTGACCCCTACGCCGAGTTGACCCAGGGCCACGACATCTCCGCGGCCGACCTCGACCGGGCACTCGAGCCTGTCCGCCAGATCCGCGCCGCCGTCGGGGACCAGATCGACCTGATGATCGAGCTGCATGCGCTGTGGGATGTGCCGGCCGCGTGCCGCATCGCCGCGGCGCTGGCCGAGTTTGACCCGTTCTGGATCGAGGATCCGGTCCGGGTGACGAACGCCACCGCGCTCGCCGACGTCCAACGCACGACGCACGCGCCGATCGCCGCCGGAGAGACGCTGACCGATCTGCCTGTGTTCCGCGACCTGCTGGTCACAGACGGCGCGCGGATTCTGATCTTCGACGTCGGCTGGGTCGGTGGGATCACGGTTGGGCGCAAGGTCGCCGCGCTCGCGGAGGCCTACGAGCGACCGGTGGCGCCGCACGACTGCTCCGGACCTGTCGTCTACGCGGCGGGGACGCATATGTCCATGCATCTGCCCAACGCGATCCTCCAGGAGAGCGTACGCGCGTTCTGGAGCGGCTGGTACCAGGACCTGGTCACGGCGCTGCCCGTGGTGCAACGAGGGATGGTGTCCGCGCCGACGGGTCCGGGGCTCGGCCTCGAACTGCGCCCCGAGGTGTTCGAGCGCCCCGACGTCCAGATCCGATCGACTAGCGAGGAGGACACACGATGAGCACCACGGTTCGCGTGATGCAGGAGGACTGGGGCGTATTTCAGAACCTCCCGGCGACGACCGAGCGCTTCACCGAGCAGACCGGGATCGACGTCGAGGTGACGTTGACCGTGATCCCCGAGATGTGGGAGCTGATGGAGCGGAGCTTCTCGGGCCAGGATCCCCCGTTCGACCTGGTCGGCGTCGACGACCTGCTCCTGATCGAGGCGGCCCGCGCCGGCCACGTGGAGCCGCTCGACGATCTGATCGCCGCCGACGGTTACTCGTTGGATGACTTCCCCGAGGCTGCCCTCCACTCGCTGTCGGATCGCGGGCAGCTCTGGGGCCTGCCCTACTGCTTCGTCTCCAACGTGCTCATCTACCGGGCCGACCTGTTCGACAAGCACGGCGTCGAGGTTCCACAGACGCTCGACGAGCTGACCGCCGCGGCGCTCGCGGTCCAGGAGGCCGAGCGGGCGGATGGCAATGAGGACTTCTACGGGATCGCGATTCGGGGGGCACCGAACTGCGGCCTGAACTTCTGGATCATCGGCTCGAGCTGGGGGCCATCGTTCGGGGCGCGGTGGTACGACGACGAGGGGCGCCCGACGCTCGCGACGCCCGAGCTGATCGGCGCCGTCGAGCACTACGTCGATCTGGTGCGCCGTGCGGGACCGCCCGAGGCGCCGACGATGGACTTCATCGACTGCATGGCGTGCTACAGCGCGGGCCGCGCGGCGATCACAATCGAGCCGGCGAATGAGGCCTCGATCGTGTACGACGCGGGCGGCGCCGTGGCCGAGGGGACACGGACCGCGCTGATGCCGGCCGGACCGCTCGGCACCCGCCACGTGGGTCTGTACACGCCTCCCTACGCGATCCCGTCACGATCCGGGTACAAACGCGAGGCCTGGGAGCTCGCCAAGTTCCTCTGTGATCCGGCCCAGATGCTCGACGATGCCCAGAAGAGCGGGTTCGTCGAGGTCGCCCGCGAATCGGTGCTCGAGGACCCGACGTTCGCATCGCGATTCAGACCCGAGCTCCTGTCGACGGTCGTTCAGACGCGCCCGCGCGCGCGCGGCGAGCGACCGGTGACGAATTACGGGATGGAGGTCGGAAACCGGATCGGGGACCAGATCGTCCGCGTGCTGACGGGGGAGATCGGCGCCCCCGAGGCGATGGCCATCGCGGAGCGAACGGTCGCCGCGCTCGGCCCGCCCCAGTGACGGTCGGCGCGTACTGCGCTCGCATTGCGGGCGCCCGCAGACGCGGCGGACTCGTCGAGGTCTATCCAGGCTCGGGAGGCGGCAGGTCGACCCACGCGCGCTGGCCGTTGCTCGCGATCACCGCATCGATCACGTGCATCAGGTAGAGCCCGTCGGACAGCGTCGCGACGCACTCATCCCCCGGCAGCGGACGGCCGCGGATCGTGCGGTAGACCGCGGAGAACAGATTGACGAAAGTCGAGTTCCAGCCCTCGAGCTCGCCCGCCGGCAGACGTGCCTGCGCGCGTGCCCGTTCGTGTAGCTGGTCGGGATATTTGTGCAGCAGCTCCGTCGGTCGCGCGGGGCGTCCGAGCCACAGGTCCTCCGGTCGTTCCTGATCCCAGGAGAGCGACCCGGTCGTGCCGTCCAGCTTGATCCGCAGGCTGTTCTTGGCGCCCGGCGAGACCTGCGAGGAGGCCAGCGTCCCGAGCGCGCCGCCGGCAAAGCGAAGCAGACAGCCGGAATGATCATCGGCTGTCCGCGCGTGGAGGCTGCCGGTCACCGCGCAGACCGACTCGATCCTGCGGCCGACCAGGTGCATCGCGAGATCGCACCAGTGCGTGCCGATATCGGCGAACGTCGTCGACGGCCCACTCTGCTCGGGGTTCAGCCTCCAGTTGCGCGCGCCGACATCGCTCAACCAGTCCTGCAGGTAGACGCCGTGGATCTGGAACACGTCGCCGATCGCCCCCTCCGCGATCAGCTCGCGAGCCTCCGCCACCATCGCGTACTCGCGGTAGTTGTGACACAGCGCGGTCACGGCCTCGCTCTTCGAGGCCGCGGTCACGAGCGCCGTGGCGTCCTCGAGCGTGTCCGCGAGCGGCTTCTCGGTGATCAGGTTCTTGCCCGCCGCGAGCGCCGCCGTCCCCACCTCGGCATGTACGTAGTTCGGCGTGCAGTTGTGGACCACGTCGATCGCTGGGTCCTCGACGATCGCGTGCCAGTCTTCCTCGGCCCGCGGCACGTCGTGTCGCTCGG
>DATNKY010000192.1:0-7793 GCA_035603155.1 Solirubrobacteraceae bacterium | reverse complement strand
CGACTATGCGGATCTCGGCCAAAGCTGACTATGCCGTGCGGGCGGTCGTCGAGCTCGCGGCGGCCGACGACGACAAGCCGGTCAAGGCCGAACGCATCGCGACCGCGCAGGGGATCCCGCTCAACTTCCTCGAGAACATTCTGGGAGAACTACGCCACGCGGGTCTGGTGCGCAGCCACCGCGGCGCCGAAGGGGGCTTCCGCCTCGCCAAGCCCGCGTCCGAGGTGACAGTAGCGGACGTGATCCGGGCGGTCGAAGGCCCGCTCGCGAGCGTCCGCGGCGGGCCGCCCGAGGAAGCGAGCTACGGCGGCGCCGCGACCAGCTTGCCTCGGGTCTGGATCGCCGTCCGCGCCAATCTCCGCCGCGTGGTCGAGCAGGTCACGATCGAGGACGTAGCGAACTCGAAGCTCCCGCCGGCGATCGACGAGCTGGCCGAGGACCCCGAAGCGTGGGTCACGCGCTGAGCGCCAGCGGCCTGCTCTGCGTGACCCACTCCTCCCCCACCTCGCTGAGCACGGCGAGCATCGCCGACGCCGCCGGCGAGCGATAGCCGGCCGGCAGCACGGCCAGGATCGGCCGTGACGGCGGAGCCGGGTCGAGCTCTCTGATGGCGACGTCCTCGCGCGCCCCGCGGCACACCATGTCGGGGATCACCGCGACCCCGACGCCCGCTGCGACGAAGCCGAGAATCGCCGAGTAGTCGTCATTCTGGAACGCGATCTGTGGCTCGAAGCCGGCGGCGTGGCAGGAGCGCAGAAACAGCCGCGCATCGGGGCAGCTCTGCGTCGTCGCGAGCATCCACGGCTCGTCGGCGAAATCGGACAGACTCAACGAGCGTGCGTGGCGGAGTCTGTGGGTGACCGGCATCGCCACGTACATCGGGTCATCGAACAGGTGCACGAGCTCGATCTGAGACCTCGAGTCGAGCATCCGATCGTGCGAGAGGACGAGATCGAACTCGCCGGCTCGCAGGCGGGGCACCGAGTCGTCGGGCTCTGCCATTGCGATGCTGAGCTCGATCTCGGGGTAGCGCTCGCGAAAGCGCGCGACCGCGATCGGGACCACCGAGGCGGCCGCCGACGGGAACGTCGCGAGCCGCAGCGTCCCCCCTTCGAGACCCGCGAGGGCTCGCAGCTCCGTCTCAGCGTCGGCGAGCCGCGCGAGGATCGTTTCCGAGCGTGCGACCAGCAGGCGGCCCGCGTCGGTCAGCACCGCGCCGAGCGGGACGCGGCGCACGAGCACCGTCCCGACCTCCGCCTCGAGCGTCGCGATCTGGCGCGAGACGGCCGGCTGCGTATACCCGAGCTCGGCCGCCGCGCCGGAGAACGACCCGCGTTTTGCGACTTCAACAAGCACTCTCAGACGGCGGCTGTCGAGCATGACGAAATGTTATACCAGTCCAAGCAAACCCCTATTTGCTCTCATGCCCTGACTGGTTCATTCTCCTTTGAGCATGAGTCCTCAAACAGCACAGATCCTGATCCGCCCCGCTTACGCCGACGACTACGCGGCGCTGGCGCGGCTGGCCGCTCTGGACAGCGCCGACTCGGTCCCGCCGCGTCCGCTACTGCTCGCCGAGGTCGACGGCACGCTCCGCGCGGCGCTGTCGCTGCGCGACGGCACGAGCATCGCGGACCCGTTCTTTGAGACCGTGGGCCTGCTGATCCTGCTCGGCGCCCACGCGAAGGGCGACGCCGACGGCGGCCGCGCTCGGGGGCGCGGCCGGCGGCTAGGTCGACTGAGGGTCGGCCGTCCGCGTCTGGCCCACGGCTGAGTCAGCCACCCGCACGGTGTCGGGTCCCGAACCCGACGGCGGGCGGATGTAGACGATGTCGCCGGCGGCGAGCTCGAGCTCCTCGGTCCGCTGGCGGGTCAGCTGCGCCGTCGCCCGCGAACCATCGGGGACCTCGACCTCGACGCGTACCTCGAAGCCGAGGTGCACGACGCGCTTGACCATCGCCTCGATCGTCCCCGGCTCCTCCGCGAGAAAGATTGTCACGTCGTGCGGGCGCACGAGCTTGCCGTCGACCTTCGAGATCGGCCCGAGGAAGCTCATCACGAAGTCGGTGGCGGGACGGTCGTAGACGTCACGTGGAGAACCGACCTGCTCGATTCGCGCCTTATTCATCACGGCGACCGTGTCGGCGACCTCCATCGCCTCCTCCTGATCGTGCGTGACGAGCACGGTCGTCACGTGCTGCTCGTCGTGCAGCCGTCGCAGCCAGCGGCGTAACTCGCCCCGGACATTGGCGTCCAGTGCACCGAACGGCTCGTCGAGCAGCAGCACCCGCGGCTCGATCGCCAGCGCCCGCGCGAGCGCCATTCGCTGGCGTTGGCCACCTGAGAGCTGGTGCGGTCGCTGCCCGCCCCACTGCGTGAGCCCGACGAGCTCCAGCAGCTCGTCGACCTTGGCGCGGACCTCGGCCTTCGGCCGTTTGCGGATCTTCAGCCCGAAGGCGACGTTGTCGTACACGCTCATGTGCGTGAACGCCGCGTAGTGCTGGAACACGAAGCCGATGCCTCGTTCCTGCGGGCGGGCGTCGGTGAAGTCTCTTCCGCCGATCCTGACCACGCCGCTGTCGGGCGTCTCCAACCCGGCCATGATCCGCAGCAGGGTCGACTTGCCCGAGCCGCTCGGTCCCAGCAGCGCGGTCAGCGAGCCTTCCGGGACATGCAGCGTGACGTCATCCAGCGCGACGAACTCATCGCCGAATCGCTTGTAGATCGCCTCGGCGTCGATCCTCATCGGGCATCCTTTCGCTGCGGGGATAACAGGGTCATCGCGAGCAGCACGATCAGGGACATCACGGCCAGCTCGGTGCCGGTCGCGTACGCGGCGGTGATCCCGCCGGGGCCCGGCGTGGTCGTGCGGTACTTGACCAGCAGCGGTAGCGACACCGTGCTGCCGAGGACATTCGAGGACACGACCGCGACGGCACCGATTTCCCCTAGCGCGCGGGCGGTCGTCAGCACGACGCCGTACGCGACGCCCTGGCGGATCGAGGGCAGCGTGACCCGCCAGAACGTCTGCCAGGACGAGGCGCCGAGCGTCGTCGCGGCCTGCTCCTGCTCGGTGCCGACCTCCATCAGCACCGGCGCCACCTCGCGCACGCAGAACGGCAACGACACGAACACGGTTGCAATGATCATCCCGGCCGGCGCGTAGATGATCTGGATCCCGTGGTCTGCGAACCAGGACCCGAACCAGCCGTTGATCCCGTACACGAGCACCAGCGCCAGGCCGGCGATCACCGGAGAGACGACGAACGGGATGTCGATCAGCGCGTCCAGCAGCCTCCGGCCGCGCGCCTTGCTGCGGATCAGCACGATCGCCGTGCCGACGCCGAAGATCGTGTTCAGCGGCACCGCGATCGCCGCGATCAGCACCGACAGCCAGAACGCAGAGACTGCCGCCGGCGTCGTGACATAGCTCCAGGCGGTTTCGAAGCCATGCTCGAACGTCTTGATGAAGATGAACACGACCGGCCCGATCAGCAGTACCGCCAAGTACGCGAGTGCGACGGTCCGCAGCGAGTAGCGCCAGAACGGCCTAACGACCACGGATACTCCCCCACGTGCGCAGCCCGAACAGGATCGCCAGCGTGATCACGAGCAGCGCGACCGACAGTCCAGCCGCGGACTGCGTGGTCCCGGACTCGACGTCGTTGTAGATGATCAGGCTCGCGATCGGGACCTTGGTGGCGAGCAGCACGATCGAGCCGTACTCGCCCATGCAGCGTGCGAATGACAGCGCCGTGCCGGAGACGATCGCCGGCCGCAGTGCCGGCAGCACGACTCGCCTGAAGGTCACCGAATTGGCCGCGCCGAGCGAAGATGCCGCCTCCTCGACCTCGGTGTCGATCTCAAGCAGCACTGGCTGAACTGAGCGCACGACGAACGGCAGCGTCACGAACAGCAACGCGACCCCGATGATCGTCTTCGTTAGCGCGAGGTTGACCCCGACCGGGCTGCCCGTTCCGTAGAGGCCGAGGAGCGCGAGGCTGGCGACGATCGTGGGCAGCGCGAACGGCAGGTCGATGATCGCGTTGAGCAGGCGCTTGCCGGGGAACTCGTCGCGGATCAGGACCCAAGCGACGATCGTTCCCATCACAGCACTGATCACGGCGACGATGAGCGAGATCACGAGCGTGTTCTCGAGCGCGGTCCGCGAGATCGAATTCGATACCGACGTCCAGAAGTCGCCGAGCCCGGTGGAGAACGCCTTGTCGATGACCGCCGCCACCGGGATCAGCACGAACACGCTGAGGTACAGCATCGACAGCCCCCAGCCGAGCTGGCCTGCCCCGCCCAAGCGCAGCCGGGCGCGGTGTGATCGGGCCGGGGTCGACGGGCCGCTCGGCGACGAGGCGCCGAGCGGCGTTGCGTATGAGTCAGCTGGAGGCAGTTGGGACCCCTGCCGCCTGCTCGATCTTGATCACCGAGCCGTCGGGCGGATTGAAGAACTCATCGTCCACCTTCGTCCAGCCGCCGAGGCTGTCCATGGTGAACAGCTGCGGGACCGTCGCGAACGTGCTGGAGAACTGCTTGGCGACGCTCGGCAGGATCGGCCGATAGCCCTGCTGCCCCCACAGCTTCTGCGCGGCCGGCGTCAGCAGCCAGGTGACGTACGCCTTGGCCTGCGCCAGGTGGCTTGACTTCTGCATCACGGCGATCGGCGTCTCGATCAGGATGTCCTGCTTGGGGACGATGAAATCGATCTTGTCGCCGGCCCGCTTCGCAGCGATCGCGTCGGACTCGTAGTCGAGCAGCACGTCGCCCTGGCCGGAGGTGAACGCCTGCAGCGCGTCGCCGGCGCTGTCGGGCTGCGAGACCGTGTTCTTGGTCAGCAGCGTCTTGACGTACGCGAGTGCCTGCGCCGGCGTCTTGCCCAGCTTCAGCTGCGCGCCGTAGGCGGCCATGATGTTCCAACGGGCGGAGCCGGAGGTCGCGGGATTCGGCGTGATGACTTTGACGCCCGGTTTGATCAGATCGTCCCAGCCGGTGATGTGCTTGGGGTTGCCGGGCCGCACGACGATCGCCACGACCGAGTCGTTGACGATCCCCTTGGTCGGACCCGCGTCCCAATCGGACGCGACCAGGTGCGACTGTACGAGCCGGTCGATGTCGGGCGCGGTTGCGAACGCGACCACATCCGCCGGCTGACCTGAGGCGACCGCGCGGCTCTGGGCACCGGAGGGACCAAACGATGTGCTGAAGCCGATTCCCTGGCCACCGGGCGTCTGCGCATAGGCCTTGTTGATCGCGTCGTAGGCCTTCTCCGGGGTCGAATAGCCCACCAGGTTCAGTGTCGCCTTGGAGCCGGAGCCTGAGCCGCCCGCGTTTGCCGAGCCACCCGAGGTATTGGTCGTCGCGTCAGACGATCCGCCGCAGCCCGCGACCGCGAGGGCCGCTGCGGCCAGGGCCGTCCCGACGCCGGCTCTCCAACGTGTTCTTGATCTTGCAGTCATCAGTTCCTGCCTTCTATACCCAGGTTTGCCGATTGTCTTTCATGCTTTTCATACCCAGGTTT
The DNA here is from genome assembly GCA_035603155.1 of Solirubrobacteraceae bacterium. Classification (GTDB taxonomy): domain Bacteria; phylum Actinomycetota; class Thermoleophilia; order Solirubrobacterales; family Solirubrobacteraceae; genus Palsa-465. The sequence goes on along the minus strand of DATNKY010000192.1, from coordinate 2,263 downwards.
ATCGATTGTCTTTAGCGGTTTGGTGCCCCCGGATGTTTGCACAAGCTTCGGTGATTTAGTGAACAAGGCCGCCCCGAGGCCCTTTCTGTAGGCTCCGCCGCCGTCGATGCGTTTGTTCGAGTACGAGTCGCGGGCGGTCGTCGCGAAGGCCGGGATCCCGGTCACCAAGCACGGGTTCGCGAGCACCGCGGACGAGGCCCGCCGGACCGCCGAGCAGATCGCCGGCCCGGTGGTGATCAAGTCCCAGGTGCTGACCGGCGGGCGGATGAAGGCCGGCGGGATCCAGTTTGCCGAAACGCCCGACGAGGCCGCCGCGGCCGCCGAGCACGTGCTCAACCTCGAGATCAACGGACACATGCCGCGTGGCGTGCTGGTCGACTCGCGGGCCGCGGTCAAGCACGAGTACTACGCCGGCGTCGTCTGGGACGGGATCCGCAAGCGCCCGGTGATGTTGTTCTCCGACATGGGCGGGATCGACATCGAGCAGGTGGCCGCCGACCACCCCGGCCATGTCGCGCGGGCACACTTCTCGACCCGGACGCCGTTCTCGGACTGGCAGGCGAAGGAGCTGATCGCGTCGCTTCAGATCACCGGGTCGGCACTCAACCGATTGACGCCGATCGTCGCGCGCCTCGCGCGGCTGTTCCTGCGCTACGACATGACGCTGGCTGAGATCAACCCGCTCGGCGAGCTCGAGGACGGGTCGTTCGTCGCGCTCGACGCCCATATGGAGATGGAGAACGAGGCCCGGCCACGGCAGAAGGAGCTCCTGCACGAGCTCGGCGTCGGCGACGAGGAGACGCGCCAGGCGCGCGAGGCAACTCCGTTCGAGCTCGCCGGCGAGCAGGTCGACGCCCAGGACCATCGCGGCGTGGCCGGCAACGTGACCGAGTTCGACGGCAACCTCGGGCTGGTGATCGGCGCCGGTGGCGGCTCGCTGACCCTGTTTGACGCCGTCCGCGCCCACGGCGGCGACCCGGCCAACTACTGCGAGATCGGCGGCAACCCGTCGGTCAGCAAGGCGTCCGGCCTGGCCAAGCTCGTGCTCCAGAAGCCCGGTGTCGACAAGATCGCGGTGATGATGTCGATCGTCTCCAACACGCGCGTGGACATCGTCGCCCGCGGCGTGATCAAGGCCTGTCTCGAGCTCGGCTATGACCCGGCCGAGAAGGTCGCGATCTTCCGCATCCCAGGCGCGTGGGAGGAGGAGGGCTTCAAGATCCTCGAGCGCTACGGCGTCCCGTATGCCGATCGCTCCGTGTCGCTCAACGAGGCGGCGCGGCGCGCGGTGCAGCGGATCCAGGGAGGGCCGTAGATGTCGATCCTCGTCGACGCCGACACGACCTTCATCGTCCAGGGGATCACCGGCCGCGAGGCGGTGAATCTGACGCGAGAGTGCCTCGAGTACGGCGCCGGCGCCAAGATCGTCGGCGGCGTGACGCCTGGCAGGCTCGGCCGCGATATCCACGGGGTGCCGGTGTTCGACGCGGTCGCGCAAGCGGTGGCGCACCACGGTGGCCCGATCGACGGCTCGGTCGTCACGGTCCCCCCCGCGTTTACCAAGGACGCGGTGCTCGAGGCGCTCGAGAACGGCATCAAGCTGATCGTGATCGTCACCGAGCGGATCCCGCGCGGCGACGTCGCGCAGATGGTCGAGCTCGCCGACGAGCGCGGCGCGCGGATCATCGGGCCCAACTGCCTCGGGATCATCGTCCCCGACGTGATCAAGATGGGAGGCATCGGCGGCCCGGCCAAGGACGCCGCCAAGTCCTACCACCGCGGCCAGGTCGGCGTGGTGTCGCGCTCGGGCGGGATGACCACGGAGATGTCATCCACCTTGAGCGCCGCCGGCCTGGGCGTATCCACGGCCGTTTCGATCGGGGGCGACGCCATCATCGGCTCCAGCTACGCCGAGCTGATGCCGCTGTTCGAGGCCGACGCCGACACCGAGGCGATCGTCATCTACACCGAGCCGGGCGGCCGCATGGAGGCCGAGCTGGCCAACTGGGTGACCGAGAACAACTCGCGGCTGCCGATCGTCGCGTTCATGGCCGGTCGGTTCATGGACGAGATGCCGGGCATGAGCTTCGGACACGCCGGCACGATCGTCGAGGGCAAGGAGGACACCGCGTCCGAGAAGATCGCGCGGCTCGCCGAGGCCGGGATCGTGGTGGCCGAGGACATCGCCGACATCCCGTCGCTGATCAAGGAGCGGATCGGAGCGACGGCATGAGTGACGCGCTGTTCATCAACGTCGAGGTGG
>DATNKY010000489.1:0-18280 GCA_035603155.1 Solirubrobacteraceae bacterium | reverse complement strand
GCCGACGAGCAGATCATCCCCAACGCCGAGCACTACGACCACGAGGACACGTTCCCCGAGCCGATCGTCGAGCAGATGAAGGAGCTCGGACTGTTCGGCGTGACGATCCCGGAAGAGTACGGCGGCATGGGTCTCGACCTGGCGACCTACGCGTTGATCGTCGAGGAGCTCTCGCGCGGCTGGATCTCGATCTCGGGCGTCGTCAACACCCACTTCATCGGCTCCTACCTGCTGATGAAGTTCGGCACCGACGAGCAGATCATCCCCAACGCCGAGCACTACGACCACGAGGACACCTTCCCGGAGCCGATCGTCGCGCAGATGAGGGAGCTCGGGCTGTTCGGCGTCACGATCCCCGAGGAGTACGGGGGCATGGGCCTGGACCTGACGACCTACGCGATGATCGTCGAAGAGCTGTCCCGGGGGTGGATCTCCATCTCGGGCATCGTCAACACGCACTTCATCGGCTCCTACCTGCTGATGAAGTTCGGCACCGAGGAGCAGCGCCAGAAGTACCTGCCGCAGATGGCGACCGGCGAACTGCGGGCAGCCTTCTCCCTGTCCGAGCCCGAGCTCGGCTCAGACGTCGCGGCGATCAAGACCAGCGCAAAGAAGACCGAAGACGGCAGCCACTACGAGATCAACGGCACCAAGATGTGGGTGACCAACGGCCTCAGGGCCGGACTCGTGTTCGTGCTCGTCCGCACCGACCCGAGCGCCGAGCCCAAGCACCGCGGGCTGACCTGCTTCATCGCCGAGAAGGAGCCGGGAGTCGCGGAGAACACCGGCGACTACAAGGGCTTCAACGTCCCGCCGCAGATCAAGAAGATGGGCTACAAGGGCGTCGAGTCAACCGAGCTCGTATTCGACGGCTACAGGACGCCGACGGACAGCATCCTCGGCGGCGAGGACGCCGGCCTCAACAAGGGCTTCCCGCAGATGATGGACGCGCTCGAGGTCGGCCGGGTCAACGTCGCGGCGAGGGGTGTCGGGATCGCGCAGCGCGCGCTCGAGCTGGCGCTCAAGTACTCGCAGGAGCGAAGGACGTTCGGCAAGCCGATCGCCCAGCACCAGGCGATCCAGTTCAAGCTCGCTGACATGGGCACGCAGGTCGAGGCGGCTCGCCTGATGACCTTCAGGGCGGCGCGGCTCAAGGACGCCGGCGAGCGCGCCGACCTCGAGGCCGGGATGGCGAAGCTGTTCGCATCCGAGGCCGGCCGCTTCTGCGTCGAGGAGTGCCTGCGGATCCACGGCGGCTACGGCTACTCCAAGGAGTACGAGATCGAACGGCTGTACCGCGACGCGCCGCTGCTGCTGATCGGCGAGGGGACGTCCGAGATCCAGCGGATGGTGATCGGGCGCAAGCTGCTCGAGCGCCACAAGATCTGACAGGGAGGCTCGCGCCCTGGCCTCCACCGACACCAAGTCACTGATCGAGACCGCCGTCAACCGGTTCCTCGAGGAGGTGCCCGCCCTGCAGCCACTCAAGCTGGTCGTCAAGCTCGACCTGCACGGGCGCGGAGACGTCCAGACCTACCGGGTGCAGCTCCCGGGACCGAAGGTGACCAAGGACGACGTCGCGGCCGATTCGAAGGTCCAGCTCTCGATCCCGCGCGCGAGCTTCAACGAGCTGGCGACCAAGGGCCACATCGCCGACTGGGAGGAGGCGTTCGCGCACGGCGAGGCCAAGGCGACCGGCGTCGATCAGATCCTGAAGCTGATCGCCAATGTCGTCGGGCGCCAGCAGGAGCGCTCCCGCACCCGACGCGCCAGCCACTAGTGCCGAGCTGGGAGGACGTGGTCGCGATCGGCGCCCGCTTCCCGGGGGTGCAGGAGAGCACGTCGTACGGCACGCCGTCGCTGAAGGTCCGCAACAAGTTCCTCTGCCGGATGCGAACCAACCCGGACGCGCTCGTCCTGCGCGTCACGCATCTCGGAGAACGCGAGGCGCTGCTCCAGGGCAACCCCGAGACGTTCTTCACCACGCCTCACTACGACGGCTACCCCGCGGTCCTGGTCCACCTCCACAAGATCGACCCGACCGAGCTCGCCGAGCTGCTCGAGGATGCGTGGCGGCTGCAGGCGCCCAAGCGCCTGATCGCCGAATACGACGACGGTTAGCTATGCGCGCTCGGCGGCGAGCGCCTCGGCCGCGCTCAACTGCGCCTCGACCAGTGACAGCCCCGAGTCCCAGAACCCAGGGTCGGAGAGGTCGATATCGACCATCGCGGCGAGCGCCTCGGGGCTGCGCGAACCGCCGGCCGCGAGGAGCTCGAGGTAGCGCGGCGCGAACGACGGCCCCTCCTGCACGTAGCGGTTGTAGACCGACAGCGCGAGCAGCTGGCCGTAGGCGTACGCGTACACGTACCCGGGCGTGTTGATGAAGTGCGGCACGTACGACCACCAGCTCCGATAGCCGTCGGTGATCTGCACCGAATCGCCGAACAGCTCGGATTGGGACTCGACCCAGGACTCATTGATCCGGTCGACCGACAGCTCGCCCTCGTCGCGCCGGCGCGTGTGCACTAGATACTCGAAGCGGTTCATAGCCATCTGGCGAAAGACCGTCGCGACGGCTCCGTCCACCCGCTCGGCGAGCAGCGACAGGCGCGAGTCGTCGTCGGGGGCGGCCTCGAGCAGCCGCCCGAACACGAGCGCCTCGCCGAACACCGACGCAGTCTCGGCCAGCGTCAGCGGCGTCGACTGCTGAAAGACGCCCTGGGGCTGAGCGAGGGCCGCGTGCAGCCCGTGGCCGAGCTCGTGCGCCATCGTCAGCACATCTCGCCGGCGCGCGGTGAAATTCAGCATCACGTACGGGTGCACGCTCGGGACCGTGTAAGCGCAGAAGGCGCCGCCGCGCTTGTGCGGGCGCACGGGAGCGTCGATCCAGCGATCGTCGAAGAAGCGGCGCGTGATCCGGCCGGCCTCCGGGGAGAATGACTCGTACGTGTCGAGCACCAGGTCTCGTGCCTGCCCGAACGAGAACGTCAGGTCCTCCGGGATCACCGGCGCGGCCCGGTCGTAGTCGGCGAGCTGGTCGAGGCCGAGCAGGCGGGCCTTGAGCCTGTACCAGCGCTGAGGGATGTCATACCGGTTGCGGGTTGCCTCGATCAGCGCCCCTACGGACTCGTCCGACGCCTCGTTGGCGAGGTTGCGGCTCGCGAGCCAGTTCGCATACGAGCGCAGACGGTCGTCGACTGCCTTGTCGTGGATCAGGGTGTTGAAGATGAACGAGCGCGTGCGGATCGTGGGAGTGAGCGTGGCGGAGACCGCCTCGGCGGCCGTGCGGCGCAGCTCGCGGTCGGGGGACTGCAGGCGGCTCAGCGCGACCTCGAGCGACAGTTCCTCGCCGTCGAGCCCGACCCGCAGCGCCGCGACCTGCTCGCCGAACAGCCGGTTCCAGGCGCTGCGGCTCGCGATCGACTTCTCGGCCAGGATCTTCTCCTCGGGCTCGGTCAGCAGGTGCGGGCGGTAGCGCCGGGCGCTGCGCAGGTAGTGGGCACAGAACGCGAGCGAGTCGTCGGTCAGCAGTTCGTCGGTGCGCTCGTCTGCAAGCGCCGCCCACTCGAGCTCGAAGAACAGCAGCTTGGTCTCGATCTCGGTCGCTCGCTCCTGCACCAGCTGCAGCAGCGCGCCGCGTTCGGCGTCCGCCGTGTCGGTCGCGAACCGCAGCGACGCATATGAGCCCGCGCGGCCCACCAGTTCGTTGATCGCGGCGAGCTCATGCATCGCCTCGGCGAGCTCAGCCGACGAAAGCTCCTCGATCCGGCTGACGTACGCCTCGGCGAACGCATCCGCGCGCCGCGAGGCCTCCTCGAGCTGACGCTGCGCGCCGTTGTCAACATCGCCGTCGACGAGCGGAGCGAGATTCCACTCGGTGTCGAGCAGTTCGGGATCGGCGAGCAGCTCGGTGGCAGTGGCCATCGCCCGAAAGGTTATCCCCGTGCGCGATTCGCGGCCGGCTGGGGGAAACGCGGGCGCCGGTGAGCCAATAGGGTGCTCGACCCGTGGAGCAGGCGCTGAGATCCGTCGTCCGACCGATTCGGCTGCTCGCGGCCGGCGGCACAATCGCGATGAGCGGTGAGCTCGCAGTCCCGGCGCTCGACGCCGACCAGCTGATCGCCGCACTGCCCGCGCTGCGGGCGGTGCCGGAGCTCCGCGCCGAGAACGTGCTCGCGCTCCCTGGTCCGCAGATCGCGCTCGCCGACGCGCTCGGGCTCGCCCGACGCGCGACCGCCGCGGCGACCGACGGCGACGGGATCGTGATCACGACCGGGACCGACACGCTCGAGGAGCTCGCGGTGCTGTGCTCGCTGTTGTACCCCGATGACGCGCAGGCGCCGATCGTCCTCACCGGCGCCAACCGCCCGGCCAGCAACCCGGGCGCCGATGGCCCGGCCAACCTGCTCGACGCCGTCGCGTTCGCGGGATCCGCACGGGCTGCGGGCCTCGGCGTCGTGGTCGTGTTCGGCGGCGAGATACACGCTGCGATGACCGCGCGCAAGATCGACAGCACCGCTCCGGGTGCATTCGGCTCGCCGGCGGCGGGACCGATCGGACGGATCGTCGAGGGGCGGGTCTGGCTCCACGCGCGGCCGCTGCGAAACCCCCATCTGACCCCGGCCACACTCGACCACCGAGTCGCGATCGTCACCGCCGCGCTCGGAGACGACGGCTCACTCCTGGGCGCGGCCGCCGAACAGTCCGACGGCCTCGTCGTGGTCGCGTTCGGGGCCGGCCATCTCTCGCCTGCGATGGCGACGGCGCTGGACGCGGCGGCGACCCGGATACCTGTGCTGCTCACGTGCCGCCCCGAGCGCTCGCAGATGCTGTTCGCGACCTACGGGTTCGACGGTGCCGAGCCGGACCTCCGCGCGAGCCGCGCGGTCTGCGTGCCGTTCCTGTCGCCCGTCGCGGCGCGGGTCGCGTTGCTCTGCTGCCTCGGCGCCGGGTTGGCCGGCGATGCGGTCGCAACTGCGCTGGCGCCGTTCGACGCTCGGCTACGCTAGACCGCGCGCGATGAAGAAGCTGTGGCTACCGGTGTCGATCGCGGTCGCCCTGGTCGCGGCCGGGTGCGGCTCGTCCTCGTCGCCGGGACCGACCCTGGCGGGCGTGCCGCTGACCCCGGGGAGCCAGGTGATCGAGCACGTGCGGCGATGCGACGGTGGCGCGAACCCGTACTGCGCGCTGCAGCTGGTGGTCGTGAGCAAGCGCGCGCCGAATTCCGACGCGCTGCTGACCGCCGAGCGCAAGCACCTGCGGTCGTTGGGGTGGACCCTGACCGAGGCCGACACCGGCGATGAAACAGCGGCCAATTCGCCCGGGCACAAGCTGCGGCTGATCTACGCGACCGCGGCGCTCGACCTCAAGGACATCGACCTGGGCTGGGTCCGGCGCTCGCCGAAGATCGGCCGGGCGCTGTCACGGACGATGTTCGATCGCGCCTCGGCGATCTCGCTCATGCTGCAGACGGGGTCTGCGTAAGCCGCAGTCGCCGGTCACGGCCGACCACGACGGCCTTGTGGCCGGCGAGGAGGTCACGTAGATCGTCGCCCACCAACTCACGCCGCCATCCGGTCAGCGTCCGCACGTCCGGCTCGGGTTCCCCGCGCCGCGCGGCGCCGACGATCAGCTCGAGCTCGGCGCGGGAGGCGATCAGCTCGTAGGCGAGGCCGGCCTCGAGCGAGCGGGCTCGCAGCAGCGCTTCGGCGAGCGCGATCAGCGGCGCGTCGCCCGGTTCCGAACGGCTGCGGGCCTCGTCGCGAGGAATCGGGGGAGCCTCGCGTCCGCGGGCGATCGCGTCGAGGATCGCCTGCCCACGCCGTTTGATCGTCGGCGGGTGCAGCCCGCGAATCTGCTCGAGCCCGGAGATCGTCGACGGATGGCGCTTGGCGAGCTCGACCAGCGCCGGATCGGCGAGGATCGACCCGACCGGGCGGTCGGCATCGGACGCTGTCCGCTCGCGCCATGCCGCCAGCTCGCGCGCCACCGCGCGGGCGCGCGGGTCGAGCTGGCCGACGCGTGGCAGCCGCTCCCAGGCCGTGTTCGGATCGCGCTCGTCGGTGGCGGACTCGAGCCGGCGGCACTCCTCGCGCGCCCACTCGAGGCGCCCGCTGTCGGTCAGGCGGCGCTGGATCTCGTCGCCGAGCTGGAGCAGATGGGCCACATCCTCGGCTGCGTAGCCGAGCTGCTCGCTCGTGAGCGGTCTGGCGTCCCAGCGCGTGTAGCTCGCCGTCTTGCCGACCCGGCGGCCGAGGATCGCGCCGAGCAGGTTCCCGTACCCGGCCTGAGCGCTGGCGCCGCTGAACCCCGCGGCGATCTGGGTGTCGAAGATGTTGTTGAGCGGCGTCCGCCACGCGCGGCGCAGGATCGCGACGTCCTGGCGGCCCGCGTGCAGGACGATCTCGCACTCCGGATCTCCCAGCAGTGCCGCCAGCGGGGTGATGTCGTTGTTGCTGAGCGCGTCGATCAGGAAGATCAGCGGCGCCTTTGACCGGTCAGGATTGTCGACGGCCACTTGAACCAGGCACAGCTGGGCTCGATAGCGACCCTCAGACATGAACTCGGTGTCGATCCCGAGCCTCCTGTTCGAGCGTGCCGCATCCGCGGCCAGCGAGATCTCGCCGTTTGAAACGAGCGCCCCGACGTCCATTTGAAACGGACCCTACAGAGGTTGCGGCCTTCACCTCCGTGATGATCTGGTAAACCGACCGTGCTGGTAGGATTTGCCCCAGATGATCTTCTCCTCCAAGGCCGAATACGGCGTACGTCTGATGATTGAGCTGGGGCGCCAGTCCCCCGAGCACCCCACCAGCCTCAAGGCGATCGCCGACGCTGAGGGTCTTCCGCTCGCCTATCTCGAGCAGGTCGTCGCGCGGTTGCGCAAGGCGGGTCTTGTGATGAGCGCTCGCGGCGCCCGCGGCGGCTACTGGCTATCGCGCCCCGCGGAGGAGATCCCGATGGACGAGGTGGTCCAGGCGCTCGAGGGCTCGATCGCCCCGATGGAGTGCTTCGTCCACGATCACACCGAGCGGGTGTTGTGCTCCCACGAACCCGATGCGGGGCGCGGTTGTGCGACCAAGCTCCTGTGGACCAGGGTGCAGGGCGGCATCATCCGCTCGCTGCAGACGACGACGCTCGCGGAGCTGGTTGAGTTCTCGAGCCGCCGGGGCGGCGAGCCGGTCTCGGCCGGCGTGAGCGTGCCCGCGGCTTAACCGACTTGAAAGTGAACGTATGCCAGATCTAGAGATCCGAAACCTCCACGTCCGCGCCGGTGAGAAGGAGATCCTGCGCGGCCTCGACCTCGTCGTCGACAAGGGCGAGATCCACGCCCTGATGGGACCCAACGGGTCAGGAAAATCAACGCTCGCCAATGCCGTCATGGGCCACCCCGGCCTCGAGGTGACCGACGGCCAGATCATCTGGAAGGGCGAGAACATCACCGACGCCGACCCCGACGAGCGCGCCCGGATGGGTCTGTTCATGGCCTTCCAGTACCCGGTCTCGGTGCCTGGCGTGACCGTCACCAAGTACCTGCGCACGGTCATGAACGCGCACCGCGACGCACACGGCGAGGACCCCATCTCCTTGAAGGACTTCCGCACCACCGTCGAGGCGGCGATGGAGCTGACCAACGTTCCGCGCGATTTCTCGACCCGGTATCTGAACGAGGGATTCTCGGGCGGCGAGAAGAAGCGGATGGAGATCCTTCAGCTCGCGCTCCAGAAGCCCGAGCTCGCGATCCTCGACGAGACCGACTCGGGGCTTGACATCGACGCCCTGCGCGTCGTCGCCAACGGCGTCAACTCCGTAACCGGGCCGGATCTCGGCGTCCTGATCATCACCCACTACCAGCGGATCCTGCATCTCGTCCAGCCGAGCCACGTGCACGTCATGTACCGGGGCCGGATCGTCCGTGAGGGCGGCCCGCAGCTGGTGGAGGAGCTCGAGGCCAAGGGCTACGGCTGGATCACCGACGAGCTCGAGGAGGCCGTCGCCTAGATGTCGACCGCAGCGGTCATCCCCGACGTCGTTGATCAGTTTCCGGTCCTGCGCCGCGAGTTCGGCGGCCGTCCGGTCGTGTACCTGGACTCGTCCGCGACGTCGCAGACGCCGCGGAGCGTGATCGACGCGATGACCCGCTATTACATGGAATCGCGGGCATCGATCCACCGCGGCGTGTACCCGCTCGCGGTCGAGGCGACAGACCTCTATGAGGGCGCGCGCGGGCGGATCGCCGAGTGGCTGCGCTCGACCCCCGAGGAGACGATCTTCACCGCCAACGCGACTGCGGCGATCAACCTCGTCGCGTACACGTGGGGGCGGCAGAACATCGGGCGGGGCGATCTGGTCGTGCTGACCGAGATGGAGCACCACTCGAACATCGTGCCGTGGCAGCTCGTGTGCCAGCAGCGCGAGGCCGAGCTCGCCTACGTGCCGGTGCTCGACGACGGCCAGCTCGACCTCGAGGCGCTAGACCGGTTGCTCGAACGCGGGCCCAAGCTGGTGGCGTTCGTGCACGTCTCCAACGTGCTCGGGACGATCAACCAGGCCCAGTCGATCGTCGCCCGAGCCCACGAGGCGGGCGCCGTGGCGCTCGTCGACGGCAGCCAGGCGATTCCGCAGATCCCCGTCGACCTGCGCGCGATCGACGCCGACTTCTACGCCTGGACCGGACACAAGGCCTACGGGCCGACGGGAATCGGCGTCCTGCACGGCCGCCGCGAGCTGCTCGAGGAAATGCCGCCGTTCATCAGCGGTGGTCACATGATCAGGACGGTCGGGGACACCGAGTCGACGTGGACCGACCTGCCGTGGAAGTTCGAGGCGGGAACCTCGCAGATCGCCGAGGCGATCGGTCTCGGTGCTGCAGTCGACTGGATCTCCGGGATCGGAATCGAGCGGATCCGCGAGCACGAGCTGGGCCTCGTGAGCGACGCGCTCGCCCAGCTCGGCGAGATCCCCGGTCTCACGATCCACGGGCCGGCCGACGCCGTCGACCGCGGCGCCCTGATCTCGTTCGAGATCGAGGGCGCGCATCCGCACGACGTCGGCGAGATCCTCGGCCGCGAGGGCGTCTGCGTCCGCACCGGCCACCACTGCACGCAGCCGCTGATGCGGCGGCTGGGGACGAGCGCGACGACGCGCGCCTCGTTCGCGGTCCACAACACGCCGGCTGACATCGAGCGGCTGATCGCCGGGCTCGGAACGGTCGCCTCGGTCCTGCAGCTGTAATCGGTGGTCGCGCTGGTCGTCAACGCCGACGACTTCGGCCATAGCGAAGCGACCAACGAGGGGATCGCGCGCGCCCGCGAGCACGGGATCGTGACGAGCACGAGCCTGATGGTCCGCCGGCCGGGAGCCGAGCATGCCGCGCGTTACGCACGCGCCAACCCAGCCTTCAGCGTCGGGCTGCACATCGACTTCGGTCCCTGGGAGTACCCCGATGGCGACCGGGAGCGGGTCGACGAGAGTGCCCCGGTGTCCGATGAGGTCGCCGGTCAGCTCGAGCTGTTCCGCGAGCTGGTCGGTCGCGACCCGACCCATATCGACTCCCACCACCACGTGCACCGCGACGACCCGGTCGGGCCGGAGGCGCGGGCGACCGCGGCGAAGCTCGGCGTGCCGTTGCGATTTCACGGGCCGGCTCGATACATGGGCGAGTTCTACGGGCTCCCCAAGGCCGACGCGATCGAGCTGCCGGCGCTGCTGTCGATCATCGATCGGCTGCGAGAGGGAGTCAGCGAGCTCGGGTGCCACCCGGGACTCGACGCCGAGCTCGATTCGAGCTACCGCCTGCAGCGCCTGCGCGAGGTCGAGGTCCTGTGTGACCCGTCCGTGCGCGATGCATTGCACCGCCGAGAGGTGGTATTGCGTACCTTCTGAGCGCAATTCTGCGCTCGCTAGGCTGGTTAAGCAGATGGACGACCTGTACCGAGAGAACATCCTCGAGCACTACAAGCGGCCCCACAACTGGAGCCCGCCCACGCCCGAGCTCGAGCGCGTCGACCTCGAGTTCCATGACGTCAACCCGCTGTGCGGTGACGAGCTGACCGTGAAGCTGATGGTCGACGACGACGAACGGATCTCCGGAATCCGCTTCGAGGGGCGCGGCTGCGCGATCTCGCAGGCGGCGGCATCAATGACGTCTGACGAGATCAACGGTATGAAGGTCTCCGAGCTGCTCTCGCTCGACCGCTCGTTCGTCCTCGAGCTGCTTGGGATCGACATCTCCGCCCAGCGGATGAAGTGTGCGCTGCTGTCGCTCAAGGTGCTCAAGAGCGCCTCGCTCGGCCACGCGGTCGGATGGGAGCCCGAGACCCCGGAAAGCGGCGCCGCGCTCGAGCCCGGTGCAATGCCCTGAGCGGGCTCGACTGGCTGCCGCGGGCGCCTGCCAAATCCGATCCGTGCGCTAGGATTTATGTCGTGCCGCAAGTCATCGAAGTGTGCCCCGTCACCGAGCTCGCACCGGGCGAAAAGCGCTTGGTCGAGTGGGAGGATCTCGAGATCGGCGTGTTCAACTGCGCCGGCCCGGTGTACGCGATCGAGGACCGCTGCTCGCACGACGACGGGCCGCTCGTGGAGGGGGAGTTCGACCAGCAGACCTGCACGGTCGAGTGCCCGCGCCACGGCTCGCTGTTTGACCTCAGGACCGGCCAGCCCAAGACGCTGCCCGCGTATGTGCCGGTGGACACATACAACGTGATCATCGAGAACGACACGATCAAGCTGGAGGTGGAGTAGTGGCTACTCCCGACACCGTGAACACCGACGTCCCGGTTCTCACCGAGAACGAGCAGTTGGCGCAGATCAACTCCGACTACACCGAGCGTTACGGCTTCCACGACGCCGAGAACTATCTCTACAAGGCCCCCAAAGGGCTGACCCCGGAGCTGGTGGCCAAGATCTCGGAGTTCAAGTCCGAGCCGCAGTGGATGCGCGACTTCCGCATTAAGGCGCTCGAGCACTTCCTCGCCAGGCCGATGCCGACGTGGGGCTCGCCGATGTTGGCCGAGGTCGACTTCGACGACATCCACTATTTCGTGCGCGCATCCGAGCGCGCCGAGCGTTCATGGGACGACGTTCCCGAGGACGTCAAGAAGACTTTCGATCGGCTCGGGATCCCCGAGGCCGAGCGCAAATTCCTGTCCGGGGTCGGCGCCCAGTACGAGAGCGAAGTCGTCTATCACCAGGTCCGCGAGGACCTCGAGAAGCAGGGCGTGATCTTCAAGGACATGGACTCGGGACTGCGCGAGCACGAGGACCTGGTGCGCGAGTACTTCGCGACGATCATCCCCCCCAATGACAACAAGCTGGCCGCGCTCAACTCGGCTGTCTGGTCGGGCGGCTCGTTCGTCTACGTCCCGCCCGGCGTCCACGTCGAGATGCCGCTTCAGGCCTACTTCCGGATCAACACCGAGTCGATGGGGCAGTTCGAGCGCACGTTGATCATCGCCGACGAGGGCTCCTACGTGCACTACGTCGAGGGCTGCACCGCGCCGACCTACTCGTCGAGCTCGCTGCATTCCGCGGTCGTTGAGCTGATCGCCAAGCCCGGCGCGCGGATCCGCTACACGACGGTGCAGAACTGGTCCACCAACGTGTTCAACCTCGTCACCAAGCGCGCCGTCGCGCAAGAGGATGCGACGGTCGAGTGGGTCGACTGCAACCTCGGCTCGAAGCTGACGATGAAGTATCCGAGCGTCTACCTACTCGGTGAACGCGCCCACGGGGAGATCCTCTCGATCGCGTTCGCCGGCAAGGATCAGCACCAGGACGCGGGCGGCAAGATCATCCACGCGGCGCCGAACACGACCTCGAACATCTTCGCCAAGTCGATCTCCAAGGACGGCGGGCGCGGCTCCTACCGCGGCCTGCTCGAGATCGCCAAGGGCGCCCACGGCGCGCGCTCGAAGGTCGTCTGCGACGCGCTGCTGCTCGACGAGGACTCGCGGTCTGACACCTATCCGACGATCAGGATCTCCGAGGACGACGTCAACGTCGGCCACGAGGCGACCGTCTCAAAGGTCGGAGACGATCAGCTCTTCTACCTGATGTCGCACGGGATCTCCGAGGAGGAGGCTTCGAAGCTGATCGTCAACGGCTTCATCGAGCCGATCACCAAGGAGCTGCCGATGGAGTACGCGGTCGAGATGAACCGCCTGATCGAGCTCCAGATGGAGGGCTCGATTGGCTAGCGGCGGGATGACCGAGGCCCGGCCCGACCGGGCCGCAGGCCAGGCTGACGTGGTGTTGCCTCACTTCAAGGGGCGGCCCGGCTGGGAGTTCACCGACATCTCCGGGCTCGATCTGGCGGCCTACGAGCCCGTCACCTCGTACGACGACGCGGCGGCGCCGGTCACGGAGCCTCTGTTCGAGGTGCCCGATTCTGACGCCACGCTGCCCGAGGGCGTGATCGTAACCACGATCGGCGAGGCGGCCGACGAGCACGGCGAGCTGCTGCGTCGTCATCTGGGCTCGCTGATCGGGCCTGGCGACGACGTGTTCGTGGCGCTCAACGACGCGGGCTTTCGCGCCGGTGCGTTCGTGTACGTGCCCCGCGGCGTGGTCTTGGAGTCGCCGGTATCGCTGCGCACCGTCCAGGCGCGCACCGGGACGCTGCTCAACCAGCGCTCGCTGGTCGTGCTCGAGGAGGGCGCACAGGCGGAGGTGTGGGAGCAGTTTCTGTCGGGCGACAGCGAGCTCGACGGAGTCTTCAACGTCGTCACCGAGCTGATCGTCGGCGACGCGGCCCGGCTGCGGTACGTATGCGGCCAGGCACTGTCGGAGCGCAGCTGGATCTTCGGAGCTCAGCGCGCCGAACTGGGACGTGACGCCGCCCTGGACTGGGTCGCGCTCGGGTTCGGATCGGCGCACGGCCACGTGCGGATGGAGACGCGGCTCGGAGGGTCCGGGGCCGAGGCGCGGGTCACCGGCGCCTATGCCACTCACGGCCGCCAGCACATTGACTTCGACACGACGCAGGAGCACGCGGCTCCGAACACGACCTCGGACCTTGCGTTTCGCGGCGTGCTCCAGGGCCGCTCGAGCGCGGTCTGGAAGGGCAACATCATCGTCGACCCCGGCGCCCAGAAGACCGATGCGTTCCAGGAGTCGCGCAACCTGCTGATCTCCAAGCGCGCCCACGCCGACGCGATCCCGGGGCTGGAGATTCAGGCCAACGACGTCCGCTGCACGCACGCCGCGGCCGTCGCCCAGGTCGATCCCGAGCAGCTTTTCTACCTGCGCTCGCACGGCCTCGGCGAGGAGATCGCCAAGCGCCTGGTGATCGAGGGCTTCCTGTCCGCGCTCGTCGAGCGCTTCGAGCGAGGGCCGGTCCGCGAGGTGCTCGCGGCGGCGCTCGAGCAGCGGCTCAACGCCGTCCTCAATTAGGCACTCCGGCGCTCCGTTTACGATGAGCGGCGATGGCGCGTGCTGCCGCTCAACTGATCGCGCTTGGCTACGGGAAGTTCGTCCGCGCTGACCGGATCTTTGCGCTGGTTCCGCTCGAGGGCTCCGATCGCGGCGACGGGCGGCGCACCCTGGTTCATGTAGAGGGGATCGACGAGCCGCTGGTCGCATCACGGTCGGAGGGTGCGATCGCCCACGATCTCGCGGTCGCGCTCGGGCACGAGTCGCCGCGCGGGCGGCGCGAGGGCGGCATCCCAGGCCAGGATCAGCTGTTCTGAGAACGAGCTACTCGTAGGCGAGCGCCTGGAGCGGCTGCAGGCGCGAGGCGCGCCGCGCCGGGAAGATCGCGGCCAGCAACCCGACGATCCATGAGGCGATCAGGAAGATGATCAGCGAGCCGACCGGGATCTTGAACGCGATCGAGCTGACCCGCGCCGACAGCAACGCCCCGAACGCGATCCCGAGCAGGATCCCGATCACCGAGCCGATCAGCGCCGTGATCACGCTTTCATGGCGGATCATCTGGCGGATCTGACGCCTGCTCGTCCCGACGGCGCGCAGCATGCCGATCTCCCGCGTCCGCTCGAACACTGACAGCACGAGCGTGTTGACGATCCCGAACAGGCTGACAACGATCGACAGCGCCAGCAGTACGTAGAGGATGTTGAGCACGCTCGAGAGACCCGAGATCTGGTTGTCGATGAACTTCTGACGCGTCTGCACCTTCGCGTCCGGAAATCTCCCCAACGCGGTGTTGAGCGCAGCCTCGTTGGCGGCCGTTTCGCCGCCGGTCATCTTGACCAGGCTGTACAGGTTCTGAGGCTGCGGGTAGAAGTGGTCCCAGGTCGCCGCCGACATCGTGACCGGGCCGAACGGGGAGCCGCCGCTGGGCGGTTTGAAGATCCCCTTGACGACGAGCGGGATATGTCCGCCGTCGGGCGTCGTCACGGCGACCGGCGAGCCGATCGATAAATGGTGCTTGCTGGCGTAGCCGTTGTCGACGAACGCCCCGTTGGCGCCGAGGGTGGCGAACACCGCCTGCGAGCCGTGCGTCCAGTTGAGCTTGACCACGGCCGCGGTCTGCGGGTTGACCGCGGTCAGCTGCTGGTTTGACCCGAACACACGGCCCTGGCCGGCACGCACGTTGCCGACAGCGGTCACGCCCGGCGCGCGTCCGGCGGCCGCCCCGGCGGAGATCGGGATCGGCGAGAAGTTGTTCTGGGCGGTGACGGCGTAGTCGCCGGTGAAGATGTCGTTCACCGCGCCCTTGAAGTTGGAGATGATCCCCGCCGACAGCATCGCGACGAGCGTCACCAGCGCCAGTCCGATCATCAGCGCCGAGGCGGTCGAGGCTGTTCGCTGCGGATTGCGTGCCGCGTTGTCACGGGCCAGTTCGCCGATGGCGCCGGCGATCTTGGTGGCCGGCCAGCCCAGCCACGTCGCGAGCACCGGCACGAACCGCGCCGAGAGAAGCGCGATGCCGATGAAGATCAGGACCGCGCCCAGGCCCATCAGCCCGAGCACCGCGCCGGTGCCCTTCGCGACGAACAGGCCGATCAGGAGCGCGATCAGGCCGAGCGCGGTGGTCGCGATCGATGCCGGCGTCCGGTACTTCGCGAACCGCCCCTCGGGCAGCGTGGCGCCCTCGCGGACGGCTGCGATCGGGTCGACGCGCGTGGCGCGCATCGCCGGACGGAGGCTGGCGAGCATCGTCACGATCACGCCGACGAGGACCGCGACGATCACCGTCCGTCCTCTGATCACGATGCCCGTGTTGGGCAACGTGAAGCCAGCAGCATTGAACAGCGCGAACAGCAGCTTGGCGAGCCCGAGGCCGACGCCCAGTCCGATCACAGACGCGATCGCGCCGACGACGAACGACTCGGTCAGGATCGAGCGGCGCACCTGCCGCCGCGAGGCGCCGAGTGTCCGCAGCGTCCCGAATTCCCTTGTCCGCTGCGCGATCGTGATCGAAAGCGAGTTGGCGATCACGAAGCTGCCGACGAACAGAGCCACGCCCGCGAACACGAGCAGGAACGTCCTGAGGAACGACAGGAAGCTGTCGATCGAAGACGAGTCCTGCTGGGCCTGCTGGGCTCCGGTCCGCACCTGTGTGTGTGGCGGCAGGATCTTGCGGATCTCGGCGACGAGCTGCTTAGGGCTGATGCCGGACTTGGCGCTCGCGCGGATCTCGTCGAGCTTGCCGACGCGTCCCAGCAGGCGCTGGGCGGTCGGCAGCTGCAGACCCGCGAGCGTGGCACCGCCGAGCGACGACGCTGAGCCGAACTTGACCAGGCCCGAGATCCGTAGTGGCACGACCCGACCGACGCCCTGCACGCCGATCACCTGGCCCGTGTGAAGGTTCTTCTTCGATGCCGTGTTCGTGTCGATCACGACTCCGGTTGACCCGGGCCAGCTGCCGCTGACGAGCTTCAGCGAGCTGAACTGGGGCTTTGCGGGATCTACGCTGAAGCCGAGGTTGGGGGAGCCGCCAGATTGGATCACTTTCCCGTTCTGGACCAGCTGCAGGCTGCCCGAGACGTCGCCGATCGCCTGCTTGACGTCCGGCAGTGTCTGGACGCGGGTCAGGAGCGTCTGTGAGAACGCCGGCACGTCGGTGCCGCTACCGCCCGCCCCGCCGGTGGCGCTGGAATCGATCGCGTTGCGGCCGGTGACGGTCGCGTCGGTGTTGCTGTAGATCGTCTGGAAGATCGAGCTGAAAGCGCCGGTGATCGAGTCCGTCAGGACGAACGTCCCGGCTACCAGCGCCACGCCGAGCACGATCGCGAGCGCGGTCAGCGCGGAGCGCAGCCGACGGGTCGCGAGCCCGCGAAGCGAGACTCGGAGCACCTAGCCGGCCGTCCGCTCGTTCGCGGTGGCCGACACCTACCCGCCGAGCCCCTTCATCGCGTCGACGATCTGGTCCTCGGTCGAGCGCCCCATGTCCTTGACGATCCTGCCGTCGGACAAGAACAGGATCCGGTCGGCGATCGACGCCGCGCGCGGATCGTGGGTGACCATCACGACCGTCTGGCCGACCGAGTCGACCGAGCGCCGCAGGAGCTGGAGGATCTCGTCGCTGGCGGTCGAGTCGAGGTTGCCGGTCGGCTCGTCGGCGAACAGGACCGCCGGGCGGCTGAGCAGCGCGCGAGCGATTGCGACCCGCTGTTGCTGGCCGCCGGACAGCTCCGCGGGCCGGTGCGTGAGGCGGTCTCGCAGGCCGGTCTCGTCGATCACGGTGTCGAACCAGTGCGGATCCGGTTCGCGACCAGCGATCGACATCGGCAGCAGGATGTTCTCTCGCGCGTCGAGCATCGGCAGCAGGTTGAAGAACTGGAACACGAACCCGATCTTGTCGCGCCGAATCTTCGTCAGTGCGTCATCGCCCAGGCGGGCGATGTCGACGCCGTCGATCTGCACGGACCCCGAGGTGGGCCGATCGAGACCGGCGAGGATGTGCATCAGCGTTGATTTCCCGGAGCCCGACGGGCCCATCACCGCGGTCAGCGCGCCGCGCTCGATCGTGACCGAGACGTCGTCGAGCGCCGTGACGGCCGTCTCGCCCTCGCCGTAGCGCCTGCTCACCCCATACGCCGACACGACTGGAGTGGTCTCTTCACTTTGCAGCTGTGCCTGCTGCACGAGCCCGACGTTAGCGAGTTTGCCTGCCGTGGTCGATTGGCCCCGACACGCGGCACTCGATTGGTCTGTTCGCGGCATGACCGGCTGGCAGGCCGCCAGACGCCGATCGCCCGGGGCCGTCCGGTGAGCTCGACCGCCAATACACTCGCGCTTGTGCGGCAGGTCCTACTTCTGCGCGGGATCAACATCGGCAAGCGACGGATCGCGATGCCTGCGCTGCGCGAGCTGTTCACCGCGGCCGGCTATGACGACGTGCAAACGTACGTGCAGAGCGGCAACGTCGTGCTCTCCAGCGATGCGTCCCCGCGGCAGGTCGAGCGCGAGTCCGCGGACCTGATCTCGGAGCGGTTCGGATTCGAGGTGCCCGTGGTCGTGCGCACGCGAGCCGAGCTGGCGCGGGTCGTGAAGGCCAATCCGCTCGGCCACCTGGCCGACAACGACAAGCGCTATCAGGTCTGCTTTCTGGCGCGCAAGCTCGACGCGGAGACCGCCGAACGCCTGCGCGGGCTCGTGGTCGAGCCCGAGGCGGTGGCGATCGACGGCCGTGAGATCTACGCCTGGCACCCAGACGGGATCGCCCGGTCCAAGCTGTGGAACGCGATCGCGAGCAAGGGCCTGGGCGTGACCGGGACAGCGCGCAACTGGACCACGGTCGCGACACTGCTCGAGATGACGCAGGGCTGATCCAGTGGCGGTCGACAATTAGCGTGCGCGCGTACGTGATCCTGGACGTCTTCACCGACGTACCCCTGGAGGGCAACCAGCTGGCGGTGTTCACCGACGGCGTCGGTCTCGAGGCCGAGCGGATGCAACGCTCGGCGCGCGAGCTCAATCTCTCTGAGACCGTGTTCGTGCTCCCGGCCGACGACGGCGAGGCGGACGCGCGAGTGCGGATCTTCACGCCGGCGGTCGAGCTCCCATTCGCCGGCCACCCCGTGCTCGGAACGGCGTTCGTGGTGGGCGAGCGCGACGGGCGCGAAGCCGTCCGCCTGCAGACCGGGTCCGGCCCGGTCGAGGTCACCCTCCAGCGGACCGACGATCGGATCACGTTCGGCGAGATGGTCCAGCCGATCCCGACCTGGGAGCCGCTCGAGGAGGAGGCCGAGCTGCTCGCGGCGCTCGGCGTCCGCGCCTCGGCGCTGCCCGTCGAGGTGTACGACAACGGACCGAGATTCGCGTACGTCGCACTCGAGAGCGAGGATCAGGTCGCTTCGCTGACCCCTGACAT
>DATNKY010000194.1:0-2408 GCA_035603155.1 Solirubrobacteraceae bacterium | reverse complement strand
GTGCTGGTTCCCGGGTCGGTGGGGGTGGGTGGGCTCGGCGCGCTTGCATGGACGGCGTTCAAGGTGGGTGCGCTGTCGTTCGGTGGGGGGTTCGTGATCATCCCGCTGATGCAGGGCGACGCGGTGCACGTGCACCACTGGATGACCAACCAGCAGTTCCTCGCAGCCGTTGCGCTCGGCCAGGTCACCCCGGGTCCGGTGGTCGCGACGGTCGCCGCGGTCGGCTACGCCGCGCTGGGGGTCGCCGGTGGAGTGCTGGCCGCCGCGGTCGCGTTCGCACCGTCATTCTGTTTCGTGCTCGCCGGCGGGCGGCGGTTCGAGGCGCTGCGGACCGCCCCGGGTCCGCGCGCGTTCCTCGACGGGGCCGGGCCGGCCGCGATCGGCGCGATCTTCGGCGCCGCGATCACGCTCGCCGCGGCGCTCGGCGAGGCGTGGCAGTTCGCGCTGCTCGCCGTCGCCGCGGTCTCGCTGCTGGCGTTGCGCCGGGGGGTGGTCGAGACGCTCGTCGCCGCTGCCGTGATCGGAGCCGTGGTGGCGCTCGCCGGCGCGCCGGTCCCGTGACGTCGCTGACGATCAGCGAACATGAAAACGCAATGCCCGTGGTCATCACCGACGATCCGAGCGAGTTCCGCGACCGTGTATGGCCGTTTCTCGAGTCGCGCCTGGAGTGCAATGCGCTGGCGACGATCTCGTTGGCCGTGCTGGAGGGACGCTACGCGGGCGTGCATCCGATGTTCGCCTACTCGCTGACCGCCGCGGGCGCGGTCGACGGCGCTGCGCTGCGCACGCCCCCGTTCTCGCTCGTGACGAGCGACTTGGATCGAGGCGCGGCGCCGGAGCTGATCGATGCCTGGCTCGCGCGCGATCCCGACCTCAACGGCGCCAACGGTCCGCCGGCGACCGTGCGCGCGTTCGCGACCGCGTGGCGCGAGCGGACGGGCGGCCGCACCGCCTGCACGAGGGAGATGGCGATGCACACGCTGAACGAGGTGACCGACCCGTCGCGTCCACCGGCTGGACGGCTGCGGCCCGCCGAGCGCGCCGAACGGGACCTGCTGATCGAATGGTGGCGAGCGTTCGAGACCGAAGCCACCCTGACGCGGGGCGACCGAGCGGCCGCGAACGTCGACGCGCGTTTGCAGGACGGAGGCCTGTTCGTATGGGACGACGGCGGCCCGGTCTCGATGCTCGCGCTGTCGCCGTCGATCGCGCGAGTCGTGCGGATCGGCCCCGTGTACACGCCCCCCGAGCGGCGGCGGCGCGGGTACGCGGGCATGTCGGTAGCCGAGATCAGCGGGCGCGCGCTCGCCGGCGGAGCGCGGGCGTGCATGCTGTTCACAGATCTCGCGAACCCGACCTCGAACAAGATCTACGCCGAGGTCGGCTACCGGCCGATCGCGGGCTGGGAGGAGCACGTGTTCACGCTCGAGCAGTGACGCTCGCTCGCGCGAGACGCCACCGCGAACTCGCGCACCGGCGTTCCGGCGCGAGGGTCTGCGCGACAATCGAACGATGGCCGCCGACCGAAGGTCAACCCAGCTCGCGGACGCGCTCATCCTCCGCCCGCTCGTCGCGGCCGACGCGCGCGAGCTCAAGCGGATCCACCGCACCGAGGAGGTTCGCCGCTGGTGGTCTGACCCCGACGATGAGTTCCCCTGGGATGACCCCGACTCCACCCGGTGGACCGTCGAGGTCGACGGTCAGATCGCGGGACTGATCCAGTTCCAGGAGGAGTGCGAGCCGCGCTACCGCCACGCCTCGGTCGACCTGTTTCTCGACCCGGCGCGCCACGGCCGCGGGCTCGGCACCGAGGTGCTCCGCCGCACGGTCGACCATCTGGTTCAGGAGCGAGGCCACCATCGGGTCACGATCGACCCGGCTGCTGAGAACGCGGCCGCGATCCGCTGCTACGAGAAGGCGGGCTTCCAGCGGGTCGGCGTGATGCGGGCCTATGAGCGCGATGCGTTGGGCGACGAGTGGCATGACGGACTGCTGATGGAGTTCGTCGTGCAGCGCGCCTGACGCTCTGCTGAGAGCCGGAGATCATCCGGTACGCTCGACAGGCGTGCCGCCGCTTGACCGCGCAAGCAGCGATCATGGCCGCCTGCGATGAACAGTTTTCCCCAATCTCGCGGCGTATGGGCCTGGGCGTCCGTCGGGCTCGCCGGCTCGCTCCTGGCGGCGCTCGCCGGACCCGCCTCGATCCCCGACAACGGCTGGTGGTACGCGCCCGCAGCGCCTGGTGGACGGAGCGTGGCGATGGCCGCGGTGTTCGTCGGCGCCGCACTGCTGGCCGGGGGTTGGATCGGGCTCGCGCGCTACGCCCGCGGCGAGCGGACCGCGTGGCTGGTGGCGATCGCCGCCGTCTGGCTGACGCCGCTCTCACTTGCGCCGCCGCTGTTCAGCGG
>DATNKY010000706.1:0-7249 GCA_035603155.1 Solirubrobacteraceae bacterium | reverse complement strand
CGATGGTCAGCTCCTCGGCCAAGCGGCCGACGCACACGGGATCGGCCATCGCGGGGTCGGCGACCGGGCACTTGACGCACAGAGTTCCGTACACGGCGAGCGGATCGATCGCCAGGCGCTTGAGTGACTTCATCAGGGCATTTCCGGTCCGCCCGTAGAAGGCGACCCCTTCTTCGACCTCCGAAGGGCGCGCCGAGTACTTGATCATGAAGATGTCCGCTTGCGGATGGCCGGAGCCGAGCACCGGCATCAGCTGGCCGCGCGGGCAGTGCTGGCATTCGCCCAGCCTGCGCGCAAACGCGTTCAGCTCGCGGATCGCGCGCTCGAGGTACTTCTCCTTGATCTCGTCATCAGTAGCTGGCACTGCACTTCGATTGGACGGCTGGGGTGCTTGTCCTTGCGACTGCATCAGGACTTGCGCCCGGTCGCACGCCGGACGCGCCGTTCCCGGGAGGCCTTGCGGGCAGAACCGGGCATCGCCTTGGTCTGCAGGAACTTGAGCGCTTGCACGTAGAGCAGGCTCGCAGGATTGCGGATGATGTCGGCGTCGCGGAGCGACTGAAGGAATTCCTGCGGCCCGTCGAAGTCACGCATCCGGATCCGAACCGAACCCAGTCCCTGCGGGACATGGGCGTCGGAGCCGGCGCCCGCCGGGATCCGGTACTTGGCCGCGAACCGGACCGCCTCCTCGTTGAACTCGGTGATCGCGATCCGCGGGTTGAAGACCTCGATCGCGTCGACGTCATCGATCACGTTGAGCAGGTGCTCGTAGTCGGGCACCGAGTGCATCCGATCGAACGGATGGGGAACGTACACGAGGCCGCCCTGGCGCTTGATCTCGGCGATCGTCTCGGCCAGCGTCAGGCCGCGCGGGATCTTCTCCTCGATAAACAGCCCGATCACCTCTCCCTGCTCGGCGGTCTTGACCTCCTCGCCGACGATCACCGTCAGCCCGTCGGCCTTCGCGCGCGCTTCGAGCGCGCCCGAGATCTCGTTGTGGTCGGTGACCGCGATCGCACCGAGCCCCCGCGCGCGCGCCTCGGAGAGCAGCACCTCGACGGGCGTCGCGCAGTCGTAGGAGTGGTCGGTGTGCATGTGCAGATCGACGTCGATCAGCGGGCGCCCTGTCAGGCCCTTGCGCATAGCGCGATCACCGACTTCATCGTGGCGGCGAGCCGCGAGCTCGCCGTACACGCGCTCGAGCTCGTCGGCGACCCGCGGCCAGCCGAACGTCGCCTGCAAGGCCCGCACCTCGGCCGCGTTGCGGCGCATATGCTCGGGCTCGGAGAGGAGCTGTGTCAGGTGGCTCGCGAGCGTCTCGATCTCGTTGACCTCGAACATCAGCCCCCGCTCGCCCTCGCCGAGGATCTCCTCGTAGACGGGCAGGCGCGAGGCGACCGTCGCGGCGCCCGAGCCGAGCGCCCGCAGCAGCGTGCCGGGAATCGCCCGGTCGCCCTCGGAGGCGAACACGGCGACGTCGGCACGGGCGAGCGCTTCGTCCTGGCTGCAATCCCCGGCGTCGATGAACGTCACGCGGTCGCGGAGTCGCCGCCCGAGTGTCGCGGGTGGCGCCATCGGCCGCGGCGACCAGACCGTCGCGTGCCAGGCCGCCTGGGGCGGCAGCAGCCTCAGCGCGCGCAGAAAGGTCCGCAGCGCGAGACGCTCCTCCGTCGCGACCATCACCAGCTCGGGCACCTCGCCCGGCTCGCGCGGCGGGGCCGCGTCGGCGCCCGGCGTGATCACCCGGTACTCACCGGGGAAGTACCGCTGCAGCAGGTTGCGCGTCGCTGTATAGCTGACGATTCGTGCGTCGAGACGCGCGAACAGCAGGCGCGTCAGCGGGCGGGTCAGCTGGGTCGACAGCAGCCGTTCGGTGGGAGCGTGGAAGCTGCCGACGTTGAGCGCGCGCGAATGTCGCAGGGCGACCGCGGAGGCGCTCGGCGCAAACGGCTCGTGGACGTCAACGATGTCGAGCGCGAGCGAGCCCAGGGCCTGCTCGATCGTCCGCGCGACGTCGACGGGGATCGAGGCGGCGCGGCGGCGCGCGGGCGAGAACGGCAGCACCTCGCCGACCCCGAGCACGAGCGGCTCGGACTCGGCTTGCGCGAGCAGCTCCTCCGGCTGTGAGCGGATCGCCCGGCGGCTGTCTCGCACGAGCGCGTCGCTCTGCGACGGGGCGATGATCAGCACCCGGTGGCCTCGTTGCGTGAGCTCATCGGAAACCCGCGCGACGTACTCGTTGACGTCGCCGCCGACCTCCCACGCAAACGGCGTCACCTGCGCGATCGCGAGTCGCTCGCCGCTCACCATCTGGATTTTAAGGAAAAGGGCGCCAATCGCGCCCCTTGTTTATTTCGTCGCGCGCGCCTTTGTCTTGGCTGCGATCGGCTTGCGTTCGTACTTGGCGATGAACGCCTCGGTCAGCTCGCGCGCCTCCGCGTCCGGACGCTGGTTCATCGGCGACTTCATCAGGTACGAGCTCGGGCCGTCGAGCTGGCCGGTAAGGCCGTTGTTGAGCGCCAGCTTGCAGCAGCGCACGGCGTCGGTGACGATCCCCGCGGAATTGGGGGAGTCCCAGACCTCGAGCTTGAGCTCGGCGATCAGCGGCACGTCGCCGAATGCCTGGCCCTCGAGCCGGATGTGCGCCCACTTGCGGTCGGTCAGCCACGGGACGTAGTCAGACGGGCCCACGTGCACGTCCTCGGGCGGCAGCTCGTGGCCCATGATCGAGGTCACGGCGTTGGTCTTGGAGATCTTCTTGGACTCCAGCCGCTCGCGCTCGAGCATGTTGTAGAAGTCCATGTTCCCGCCGACGTTGAGCTGCGAGGTGCGCATCAGCTTGACGCCGCGGTCGTGGAACAGCCGCGCCAGCGCGCGGTGCACGATCGTCGCGCCGACCTGGGACTTGATGTCGTCGCCGATGATCGGCAGCCCGGCCTTCTTGAAGCGCTTGTTCCAGTACTGCTCGCGGGCGATGAACACCGGGATGCAGTTCACGAACCCGCAGCCCGCCTCGAGGATCTGTTCCACGTACCACTTGGTCGCCTCCTCGGATCCGACCGGGAGGTAGGACACGACTACGTCGGTGCGCGTCTCGCGCAGCACCTCGACGATGTCCGCGGTCGGCCCGGGGGCCTTGGTGATCTTCTCCTTGAGGTACTTGCCCAGACCGTCGTGCGTCATCCCGCGCATCACCTCGACGCCGAGCTTCGGGACGTCGTCCCCGAGCTTGATCGTGTTGTTCTGGCCGGCGAAGATCGCCTCTGACAGGTCTTTGCCGACCTTGTCGACGTCGATGTCGAAGGCGGCGCTGAACTCGATGTCACGCACGTGGTAGCCGCCGAGCTCGACGTGCATCAGCCCCGGCACCTGTTGCGCGGGATCGGCGTCACGGTAGTACTGGACGCCCTGCACGAACGAGCTGGCGCAGTTGCCGACGCCGATGATCGCGACCCGTACCTTCTCGTGCTGGTGGCGCGCGGCGCCGTTTTTGGACCCGTTGTCACTCATTAGGAGTTCCCTTCTCGGAAAATTCGCCGCACGCGAAACAGAGGCGCGGGCGTGCAAGCAGGATATTCCGCCGCGCGGTGTTGGTTACACCGGGGGCGCGGCGTTGAGCTGCTTGCGCACGTACAGGATGCGCTGGACCATCGTCACCGCGGTCAGCGCGGCGAGCACATAGACGGCAGGCGCCAGCAGCTCGAAGTGGCCGATCGACGCGCCCTTGGCGAACACGAGTCCGATCGACAGGATCACGACCCGGACCGGGCGCGTGGCGAGGCCCACCGTGCAGGCGACGCCGAGAGCCTCCGCGCGGGCCCGCGTGTAGGAGACCATCAGCGAGCCGAGCACCGCGATCACGACCGCCGCGACGGCGATCTGGTTGTTGAGCGACGCGAAATAGGCCGCGACCGCGGTCAGGACGATCCCCTCCTCGAGGCGGTCAAGCGTCGAGTCCAGGAACGCCCCGAAGGGGGTCCCCTTGCCCGACATGCGCGAATAGCGGCCGTCGAGCGTGTCCATGACCGAGCCGATGATGAACGCGATCCCGGCGAGGAAGAACAGCCGGCCGACGATCAGCCCGGCGGCCGCCATGTTCAGTACGAAGCCCGTCAACGAGATCGCGTTCGGGGTCAGCCGAGATTCGATCAGCCGCTCGCGCATCAACTCCTGCGTAGTCGGTCCCGAGCCACGATTGCGCCGCCCCCGCTGCCTCGGAGGGCGGGGACGAACCGGTGTCGTCTGCTCGGCCATTGCTCCTATACGTTAAGCGTGGGCGTGGCTGAATGCCCAGGCATCGGGTCTGGCCCGGGCCAGCAGCTGCTTGGCGAGCAGCGCGGAAGCGCCCGCCGTGAGTGCGCCGAGGACCACATCGGTCAGATAATGGTTGCCGGTCGCGACCACGACGAACGTGATGAACAGCGGGTACAGGCACCACAGAAGGCGTGCCCACCAGCGCTTGACCAACCGCGTCATCGGCACGCCGATCATAACCGCGAAGCAGACGTGCATCGACGGAACCGCCGCGTAGAAGTTCAGCAGCGCCTTCCCGGGCCCGTCCTCGACGTGCGGCGTGCCGAGGAACTGCGCGATCGAGTCGGTGAAGCCCCACTCGGGCATCAGCCGCGGCGGCGCCGTCGGGTACAGCGCGTAGCCGACAAGCGCGATCCCCATCGCGATCATGAACGTGTTGCGGACGAAGTAGAACGAGTCGTTGCGCCGCAGGTAGATGAACACGAGCGCGCCGATCGTGACGAAGTAGTGCGCGTTGAGGTAGGTCCAGTCCGCGATGTCCATCACCCAGTGCACGTTCAACGCCCAGGCCTGGATGCTCGGCTCGACAAACACGTGCAGCGCCCGCTCCAGGCCGATGATCTTGGTCGCGTCCCCGAACGGCTTGTACGTCTCGCCGCCGACACCACTGACCAGGCCGCGGACGAGCTGGTAGACGACGTAGGCACCGGCGAACAGCAGCAGCTGACGGACCACATCCGTCCAGCCACGCGGAAGAACCCGCGTCTCGATCCACTTCAGCCGACGACGCATGGAACTTCCCATTCTACCGACATCGCCAGTTGTGCCTTGATCAGAGCCGGGACTTCCGCGCTTCAGTTACAACGAGGGGAGACTGCCCCGATCCTGTCTGGCGCAAACTGCGTCTCGAGCCTCACGGTCCCCGCCGCCCGCACCGTCACGCGCGTGTATTCGCCAGCGGGCGCGACGCAGCCCGAGCCTCCTGACAGCGCCCAGTAGGGCGTGAACCGGACGTGGACCAGGAGGCTTCCGGCGCGGTGCACGGCGATCGTGAGCGAGTCCGGCCCCAGCGAGCGCAACGTCGCCGGGCCCTGCACGATCGGGGTCGCGCTCGCGACCTCGTAGACGCGCCAGTGGCGCGAGCGCATGACCTCGCGCAGGTACGGAAGGCCGTGGTCGATCAGCGCCATCTCGGCCCTCGCCGAATAGTCGAGCTGAGCGTCGGATGCGGCCACGAACCGGACCGCGTTGGCGTGCAGCCAGTGCTCGTAGCTCGCGGCGGTCAGATGTCCGGTGTAGAAGATCGGGTTGTCCTTGATGTCGAGCTGGCGCTCCCAGCCGCGGGCGAGAGGGAAATGGCTCGCGACCACATACGCCTCCCAGTGAAAGCGCGTGAACGGGATCTCGGTCCTGAACGGCGGCCCGGTCTGCCTGGCGAGGAACCGCACCAACGGCTGGTAGTAGCGGGTCGATGTCGACTGGTCGTTGGAGGCGCCGGTGAGGTCGCGCACCGGCGCGGCCCATCCGAGATAGATCAGTGGCAGCAGCGCGATCAGCAGAAGCTTGGCTCGTCGCGGCCACCACAGCAGCGTCGCCAGTGGCAGCGCCAGGAACGTGCCCAGCCGGGTGATGTTGCTCCCGATCGGCGACGGCACGAGGTAGACGGCGATCACCGCCAGCGCGTACACCACGACCCCGGCGCGCAGGGTCACCGAATCTCTCGGGATCACGAAGAACGCGATCACGGCCACGATCAGGACCGGGAACATGGTCGGAAAGCCGAACGGCTCGCTGCCGCCCTCCGGGAACGCGATAGCGATCAAGCCGATCGGCGCCAGCGCTGCGACCGCGACCGCCATCCCGGGGAGGGCCGCGGCCACCCGCCGCCGTTCGAGATAGCTGCCGACCGCGTAGCCGCATGCCCCGAGCGCCGCGAACAGCGCCGCGACCGGGCTGCAGAGGGCGGAGAGGAGCGCGAGCGCGCAGGCGAGCTTGTTGGCGCGGTAGTCGAGCGCGACGATCGCGGCGAGCGCCGGCAGCGCACCGAACGCGAACGCGAGCCGCCCCGTGTACAGGTCGGTCGCGGTCGCCGCACCGAACACCACTGCTCCCAGCCATGCCTCGCGGCCGAAGTGCCTGCGGGCGAGCACCTCGAACAGCGCCGCCGTGCCGGTTGCGGCGAGCGCGCCGGCCAGCTGAGGCGTCAGCCACGCCGACACGGCCGGGAACAGGACGCTGTAGCCGACGATGTCGTGTCCCGAATACCAGAGGTTGTTCCAGATCCCGAAGCCCTCCATCCGGAACAGCTGCGCGCGAAACAGGTGCGCGGCGAGGTCGAGGCTCGGGGGCGAGATGACCACGTACGCGGCCGCGAAGCTCGCCGCGACGAGCGTCGGCGCGAGCCGCTGGAGAAGCTCGGCGGAGGGCCACGGCTTCGTGCTGCGGCGACTGAGTGTTGCGGTTGACATCGGCAGGCGCCTGAGGAAGCTAGCCTGTCGTGCTTAAGGGGATACCCCGGTCGTGAACGAGGTCACGCGCTCGACGACCGACGGCTGATCGAGCCACGGCCAATGGCCGGCCTGCGGAATGTGTTCCACCTGCGAGCCCGACAGCCGCCGCCCGTAGGCGTCGGCGAACGATGGAGCGAGCCACGGGTCACAGTCGCCCCACAACACGAGCTCGGGCATCCACAGCTGTTCGAGGTCGGCGCCGGCGGCGGCGAGGCCGGCCGGATCGATCGAGCGGTGCAGGCGCAGGATCGCTCGCTGCGTCCCCTGGTCGAACTGATCGAGCACCGCCGAGATCCGAGCATCGGACCACGCCTGCGGCGAGACGGCGCCGGCGCGCAGCGTCCGAGCGAGCAGCCAGCGATTGGCTGAGCCCATCAGGAGCTCGCCGAAGCCGAACATCCGCCAGCGGCGCACGATCTTCGGCCATTGAAAGCCGTCGAGCAGCGGGATCGCGCCGATCAGGACGAGCCCCTGTACTCGCTCGG
>DATNKY010000701.1:0-6571 GCA_035603155.1 Solirubrobacteraceae bacterium | reverse complement strand
GCGGCGGTCCGAATGTCAGGGCGCTGACCGCACCAGTGCGACCTCCAATCCAAGAAGCGAAGACGTCGGAGGTGGCGTCGCTGCCGCAACGATCGTGCAGCAGCGGTCTCCCGCGTGCCGACCAGACTTCTGCTCATAGGCCAAGCTTGGGGGGTCTCGACCGCCACCCGAGATCCGGCTGCCCTTCAGAAGATGGCTCGGCCGCTACTACGTCGCCGAGCGGGCGACGAGATCGCCGCTTCCGCATTGACTCGCCGCCGGCTCGAAGCAGAAAGGAGGCGGCTGTCCGAACCCGCAACCGGCTCGGCGGTACTGGTTCAGGCCCGGGCCGAGTTGAAGCAGAAGCCGGAACGCGGGCCTCAACGGCCCGGGATGGCGACCCTGGCAGCGGCAACGGCTGGCCCCGGGCCCGAGCCCGGGACCGGCCGCAGCCCACGGCGGGGAGAAGTCCCCCCGCTCTCAGCCCAGCCCGCGGCCGCGGACCGAGCCGGCGACTATTAGCTGAAGCTCACCTTGCCTGTGCCCTGAATCGACTGATATTGGGCGAGAGGCTTGGCTTTCATGCTCGGATTGCACTTGCCGTCGGCAAGACGCGGACCGACGAACGCGAACGCGACCGTGATCTTGACCTTTCCGCTGATGCCGGCGTAAAGACCCGTGCCGCCGAACAACGTGACGCTGCCGCTCCCAACCGCCGCCGCCGAGCAGGTGGCCGCATTGAAACTCGGGTTGAGCCGGTTCAGCTTCTTGTTAAGCGCGACCGAGTTGACCATGAACGTGCCCTGGTGAAGCTTGATCTTGACGTAGTTGCCGTTCGGGTTGGGCTTGCCGGCCTTGTTGGTGTTGACCGTGGTGCCGAAGTCACCGACGGCGCCCGTGATCACGATCTTGCCGGTGTTGCCCTTGCCGGGCGAGGCGAATACCCTGATCGCGCCGCCGGCCGGGGTCGCGTGAGGTGTCGCCGCAAACGCCGCCCCGGCGGCGAACAAAGCAGCGATCATCGCGGCCCCCAGAACTGCCTTCTTGACTCCCATCTCGACCTCCTCAGTCGATGTGAGACTGTTAGGTTTCAGTGCGATCCGCCCGCCGCCCCGGCCGACGACTTCCCGTGCGCTGCGCACCGGGGGCTTTCACCACCCCGACGCGACTCGTGGTTGACCGTCGCACTGCTATTTCCGGTCACTGAGGACGCGGCCCATCGCCCCTACGAATCGCCGCCCCGCGGATCCCGGTTCGTCAAGCATCCTACTGAGCTCCCGCCTCCGGCGCCACTGGTTTTCGACAGCTCGCCCCCCGGCTCGACAGCTTCGCTCGGTCGCCCCTGGGGCAACGCACCGGCTGGCTGCCGCTTACTGCCGCCTGCAGATCAGAGCAGAAGCCAGGGCGGGGGTTTGTCCTTAGCCGGTCTCAGAGCGTGGCAATTTGGCCGGAAACTGGACCTCGACGCTGAGGCCGCCGTCGCTAGGCGCGTGTATCGAAATCGTGGCACCGTGCACAGCGGCGATCGCCTGGACAATCGATAGCCCCAGTCCGTGGCCGTCGGCGCTGCCCCGCCGCTGGCCGGCGCCGCGGCCGAACGGCTGTGTGATCTGCTCAAGCTCCTCGGGCGAGATCGCTCGCCCGTCATTGGCGACGGACAGGACACCGTCAGCGGTTCTGATCTCGATTCGCCCGCGTTGTTGGTTGTGGCGGATCGCGTTGTCGACGAGGTTGTCCACGAGCCGCTCGACCAGTCGTGGGTCACCTGTCACGACGGTTGGGTCAAGAGCTGCGTCGACGCGCAGCTCGCTGCCGTCGAGCTGCGCCGCATGGCTGTCGAGCGCTCGCGCAGCGACGGTGCCCAGATCGATCTGTGCGCGTCGGCTCCATGTCTGCTCGCCCTCGGTGAGCGCTAGCAGCGCATCGATCAGTTGTTCGAGCTGCTGCTCAGACGCGAGCACGCGCTCGTGGGTCGTTCGCAGCGAGGCGATGTCGGCGTTTGGGTCTGAGAGCGCGACCTGGGTCAGAGTCTTTAACCGCGCGAGCGGTGTTCGAAGCTCGTGGGACGCGTTGGCTACGAACTGACGCTGGGTCGAGAACGACGCCTCGAGCCGTTCCAGCAGTCCGTCGAACGTGTCGCCCAGCTCCTTGAGCTCGTCGTCGGGACCGTCGAGCGCCAGCCGCCGGTCGAGGCTGGTCGCGGAGATGTCCCGGGCCGCTGAGGTGATCGAGCGCAACGGGCTCAAGACGTGCCCAGCGACCAGCCACGCCACCCACACCGACGCGACCGCGACGATCGCGAGCGCGATGCCGCCCCCGACGATGATCGCGATGAAGTCACGCGCGAACTGGTTTGAGCGAACCGCCCCGGTGACGGACTGGACCGAGGTTGCGCGCAGGCCGAACGCGAGCGCGATCGTGATCCCGAGCGCCGCCGCGCCCGAGAGCGTGAGCACCAGCCCATACAGCGCCGTCAGTTGCATCCGAACTGTCCGTCGCGGCAGCCGCGACCGCCAGCCAACGCGAGCCTCACTGGCCGCCGACGCCATCAGATCCGATACCCGTATCTCGCGACCGTCTCGATCACCGCCGGCTCGCCGAGCTTGGCCCGCAGGCGGCTGATCGTGACCTTGACCGCGTTCGTGAACGGGTCTGCCTGCTCGTCCCACACGCGCACGAGCAACTCCTCGGCAGACACACACCGTCCCCGGGCGCCGAGCAGCAGTTCGAGGACCCCGAACTCCTTCGGTGTCAGCTCGAGCGAGCGTCCGCCGCGCGACGCACGCCGCTCGGCCGTGTCGACGATCACGTCGCGATGGCGCAGCTTCGGCGGTAGCGAAGGCTGCGCGCGGCGTGAGAGCGCGACCACGCGCGCGACCAGCTCGCCGAAATCAAACGGCTTACCGAGGTAGTCGTCGGCGCCGAGTCCTAGCCCCTCGATCAGGTCGCCCGTGCTTGCAGCAGCAGTAAGCATCAGCACGCGACTTCGGCAGTCGCCGCCGACGAGCTCTGAGCAGACCTCGTCCCCATGCATCCCGGGAAGATCGCGGTCGAGCAGCACGACGTCGTACTGATAAAGCCGTGCCTGTCGAAGTCCCCGGACGCCGTCGAGCGCGACGTCGACCGCCATCCGCGCGTTGCGGAGCCCGGACGCGACCGCCTCGGCCAGCTCCTCGTCATCCTCGATCACCAGCACTCGCATCGTCAAGCCAGAGTAATCGTCGCGGGTTTCGGCGAGGTATCAGCACCCCGACACGTTGCCGAAACCGAGTCACGCGTACAAGCCACTCCACAGCGACTCAAGGAGATCAGATGGATCGCATCAGTGGAAAAGACCGGCTCCGCGCCACGCTGGCGGCCGTGACGGTCGCAGGCATCGCCATCGCAGGCTGCGGATCGAACTCGCCGACGGCGCCTCAGTCCGCCGAGCAATTCATAAATCACGCGCTCGCGAAGCAAGTGGCGTTCGCGCAGTGCATGCGCACGCACCGGGTCCCAGGATTCAAAGACCCGACAATAAAACGCTCCGCCCAGGGCGTTGGCATCAGTCAAGGCGTCTCGGCGGCGGTCGCGCAATCGCCCGCCTTCAATTCCGCGCAACATGCTTGCCGGCACTTGCTACCGCCCGGAAGCCAAGGGCCGGGCAACCAGCCCGTGAGCGCCGCGCAGCACACGCAGATCGTGAAGTTCGCCGCCTGTGTACGAGCTCACGGCATCCCCAACATGCCCGACCCAGCCGCAAGCGGCGTGTTCGACCTCCCCCCTCAGATCAACCAGAACGCGCCCGCATTCCAGGCGGCAATCAAAACCTGTATCCCCAACGGGATGCCACTATCACTAAACCAGAGCTCGCCCGCGACGCGGCGATCTACCCACACACCTTCCAGGCCGACAACGTGACGACCACCCAGGAGGACCTCACGCTTGGAACCCGTGATCGCAACCCCGAACTCCGGCGACCGGCGCCGCGAACAGTTTCGCCGGTCCAGAATGCGACGTTCAGCTACAAGAAGTTCCACGAGACCGTCGACAGCATCACGGACAGCTCGAACTTGTGCAGAGCCATTCTGAACCGGCCAGCACGCCTCCGGTCGTCCGGTCGTGACACTACTGCTCAGTCGCCGACCCGGGCACGAGCTCGCCGCTGCCGCTCCGGTCGGCTACAGCATCAGAACAGTCGTCCGCCAGGCTGAGCCAGCTGCTCGCGCGGCTCATGGCTCGTGAGAGCGGGTGCGTCGATCGGGTCCCCCGAAATGTTGGCGACGGCTTCTACTTGGCGACACGGACGGAGCTCATGGACTGCGAGCCGAACACCTGCCTTCTGCTAGCCGGTCCTCGCGCTGACGGCGCGGGCGTGGTTGCCTGAGTCCGTCAGCGACAGCGGCGCTTCGCGTCGACGTCCACGAGCAGCCGAAAGCCGTCCCACTTCGGTTGGAGCACCCACCGCCCACCGTCCGGCCAGTGACGAGCAGCGGTGCTGAGCATCGGCTGCGGAGGAGTAGCCACGCCGCGAAGACCGGGCGACTCATCACGTCCCGCCGGTCGGCCCCAAAGCAGAACTTTCTGGATTGGTCCCGTCCGGAAACCGCATCATGACGAAGTCAACCTGTCGCGCAACTGGTTTCGCAAGAATTCGTCGATCGTGATCGCGCCTTGCGTAGCTCACATCCCGCTCAAGACGATCCCCGCTCACGTGATCGTGATCCGCGACGCGAAACACCTCGAGAACCCGCGCAAGCCGGCCAGTCCCCCGCCGCCGAGCGGCACCACACCAACGGGGACGACCCTGGCTGGCACGACGCCAACAGGCACGACACCGACGGGCACGACACCGACGGGCACGGGCACGACACCGTCTGCGTCGACTCCGTCACGGGCTGCGCGTCAGGCGCTATTTCTACAGGTCGGTGATCAGATCTGGGTCAGCCGTCCGGCTCGACTCTCGTTCTCCTACCACGGCAACCGCTATCGCATCCCACATGGGTCGGTGAAACTGGCATGTAGGTCGCTGCGTATCGGACCCCGCGAGAGCTCCCGAGCGACGCGAGTTCTCGCCGTCGTGCTGAAGTCCGGGAAGGTCAAGGTTCGCGCGGGCTCTCGCGCCCGTGAGGCGCTTGTTCTGAGCCCGGAGATGTTGAGCTTCGCGACCGCGCCGAATACCAACTTCATCGTTGAGCGCAATCCCGCCACAGGCCTGACGTCGTCGCACACGCTCGATCACGCGATCATCGACTCGAGTGCGCGGAACCCGAGGCTGCGCATCAAGACACGCGCGACCTACACCGCGCTCGCCGATCGCCGGGGAGTTCGCCTCAACGTCTGGCCGTTTGACCTGTCCCGTCTGCAGCGACCGACGACGCGCTCAGACCGGCTGCCTCCATACTGGGCCGACGGACAGCCATGCGCGATCGGCTGCGCGGCGCCCGGCGTGATCCGTGGATGGCCACTTCGGCCCTTCCACCAACAGCACGCGATCAGGGCTGGAATCGACGAACTCCGCCCAGCCAACTTCCACGTCGCGGTCGACATCGAGGCGAACAACTACCAGCCGGTTTTTGCGATTCGATCCGGCTACGCCAGCGTCAGTCCGACCGGCAGCTACAAGGACACCGAGGTGACGGTGGGACCATTCACGTACTGGCACATCACGCCAACCGTTTCCCGCGGGCAATACGTCGTCGCCTACAAGACCGAGATAGGCGCCGTGGAACATGGGTTCGGGCATCTCGCTTTCTCAGAAGGCGGCGACGACGACTACCTCAACCCACTCAGGCCCGACGGGCCCCTCCAGCCATACACCGATACCGAACCGCCCGTGATCGGCGTCCCCCGCATCTTCGCCACCGGCCGAGTGATCGTCGGCGCGTTCGATCCCCAAAGCGATATCAACAGGACCGGCTACCTGACGCCGGTCTTAGCGCCAGCCTCGTTGGCGTGGCGGCTGTACAACTCCAAAGGCCGGGATATCACGCGACTCGAATGGGCGCTCCGCAGCTCGGGCTACATCTCGCCCACACTGAAGCCGGTGATCTTCGCGCCAGGCGCGTCGAACCCCGGATTCGGGTGCTTCTACACACAGCTCGTCTGCATCCCCAACTGGGTCTACAACCTCGCGGGCGGACTAACCGAACCGCTCCCGCTCGGCACCATGACTCCCGGCCGCTACAAGCTCACCATCTACGCGGAGGACTTCAAGGGCAACGCATCGGCGCTCGACTACTGGTTTCACTATCCGGCCACCGCGACCGCCTCGGTCTTGCCAAACGAACTCGGTCCACTCGATCCGCAATACGACCCATGAGGTCAGCGCGAGTCTCTGGGAACTGGTCTGTGTCTGCTGTACCTCCTGACCGCCTTCATCGCGCCGCTGGTCATCGCGCCGCGACTCGTGTAGCGCTGCGGCCGGTCCGTCCGGCCGGCGCGCACGAGCATGATCCCGCGATCTGACCTATCCGGTCGATTCATCGGGAGCGCGGCGGACGTTCCCAAGCCACCGGGCCTGCTGCGGCCAGCCGTTCGTCGCGTCCGCGGCGATCCGGTCGATGATCGGAGGCATGATCGCCTGGGCTTCTTGTGAGTCGAGGTCCACCAG
>DATNKY010000318.1:0-3679 GCA_035603155.1 Solirubrobacteraceae bacterium | reverse complement strand
GAGCGAGCGCTCGCGTCTGCTGATGCAGTCAGAAATCCACCGCGCCCAGGCGGAGCGGCTGCTTGAACGCTTTGACGTTGGCAGAGGTGGACGCGTGATCGACATCGGCTGCGGGCCGTTGGGAGTGCTTGACCTGCTGAGCACGATGGTGGGCGCTAATGGTCGCGCGATCGGCCTCGACAACGAGCCGCGGATGATCGCCCACGCCCGACGGACGATCGCTGAATGGCACCTGTCAAATGTTGAGCTGCGCCTCGCCGACGCGGCCGACACCGGCATCGAAGCCGGCTCGCTCGATCTCGCCCACGAGCGGCTCGTGCTCATCAACCATCCAGCGCCACAGAACATCGTCCGCGAGATGGCCCGCATCGTGCGCCCCGGCGGCTGGGTCACGATCGAGGAAGTCGACGTGTGCTCCTGGATCTGTGAACCCGCTCATCCTGCCTGGACTGAGTTGCTCGACGCACTCAACGGCGCTTGGTGCGCGGCCGGTCAGGACCCATTCATCGGCCGGCGGCTGCCGGCTCTTCTCCGCGAGGCAGGACTCACCGACGTCCGCTTCGACGCCGACGCGCGCGTGTGGCAGACGGGGCATCCCTACCAGACGCTGCCCCTCAAGTTCGTCAGCATCTTCCGCGAGCGGATCGTGACCGGTGGGTTCATCAACGCACACCGGCTCGACGGTCTGATCACCGAAGCCGAGCTTCACCTCGCCAAACGCGATACCTACGTCATACACCCGCTCTTCTTCCAAGCGTGGGCCCGAAAGCCAGCTGACCAGCTACATGAAGGCAGCCGCACCTTGGCACAGAGTCCCTCATCGGCCGTGCATTGACGATGCTGCCGGCAACAGCGCACGCGGATGATCTCTGGGCCACCCGGAGCTTGCAGAGGCGCGAGATCGGTGACTGCAGCCTCTGCTGCGACGGGGTCTCGCGCGCGGACTTCGGGGCCCCGACAGCCGCGATACCACGACGCACGAACGAGCTGACCAAACGCGAACGCGAGGTCCTCTCACTACTCGCCCAAGGGCTTACCGATCGGGGCATCAGCGAGAACCTGTGGCTGACTCCCAAGACCGTGGAGACGCACGTCCGCCACATCCTCGCGAAGCTCGACCTCCCAAACGGGGCCCAGCACAATCGGCGCGTCCTCGCCGTCCTCACATACCTCCAAGAAAACACGAGTGGTCTCGCGACTACACAGCGATGACTAACCGCAAACCGGTCCGCGCAGACTCCTGTCACTCGAGACCAAGCCAAGAAGCCCTCGCCGCTGATCTGACGCCAAGCCATATCTAGCACGAGCGCCCCGTCTACGACCTCCAGACCCTGAGAACCCGGGCCTGAGCGTTACGCGAAACGGCGAAGTCGACGACTGAGCCGAACGTCGCGCTGATCCACCGCCGAACTCCCTGGCAGCGCCGGACCGGCAAGGATCATCAGCGCCGAGTAGCGAGCGCGCGCCGCACACAAGCTGTTCGCACAACCTTTCGCACTCGCCCGAGCCACCCGGACACCTGACCGGGCGAGCCCCACCAGCACCAATGCAGGGCCGGCCGCAAGGCTCGGCGTCAGACCCTCACCGCCACGACCAGTGGACCACCCGGCAATCGCCGCAGACCGGGGATTAGCCGCAGGCACGCACGCCCCACGCGAGCAGGCGATCATGAGTCTCACTGCCGGATTCACGAATCTGGGGACGTCTCGGCTCGGAGTCTGCGGTCGCCCGCCGCCCTCCCATCCGCGCGCGAACGAGTTCCTGCCGCCCTCGGGGCCCGTGCTGAGGCGCCTGACGATACTGAAGTGGTCTTCACCGACAGGAGCTCGTGAGTGTTGCCGTGATCTCAACTCGCGGGTTAGGGCCAAGCGAAGCTGCTTCGTGCGCAGTTGAGGTGCGTGGTGGTGGCCGCTGGTGGCTGCGTCGCGGTGGGCATCGTCCGTCCGACGAGCAAGCGATCGATCGCGAGGCGCCTTGCTCGCAGCGCAGCCAGCGGGGGGCCGCGCCGTTCGGCTAATCGCCGGGCGACAGCCCCGTCAGCCTCGGATGCTTGCGGCCCGGAGCGGGACTACAGGGTCGACATCGGTGAGCTTGAGCGGACTGAGAATCCGGAGCGGCATGCTGCTAACCCGGCTGTAAGCGCCGGTTAGCGGCTTGAAAGCACGCCCGTCCACTCTCCTCCCAGATCGACCGCATCGGCGATCACAAGCAAACAGGAGGAGTAGTTATGCGACTCACAGCACACACCAGAATCATCGGGACACTGGCAGTGGCACTGATTGCGGCGGTGCTGGCTCCCGGCGCGAGCGCGGACTATGGTGTTACGCACCAGCAAGCCGCTCGTTCGCTCGGCACCGGGGCGAATCCGCGCGGTGTCGCGGTTTTGGCACAGCAGTCTGGCCAGAGCGCGAGTTCCACCAGGGTTGTGCGCCCAAACCCCGATCAGCAGGGCGCGCAGTCGGGCTCCGTGGGGCCGCCGATCCTGCCGGTGGCGCGAGCGGCAGAGCTCGGTGCGATCCACCGGGCCGAGGCGCAACGGGAAGCGGCGCGCTTCTACAGTCTGCCGCAGGACGCTCGCTATAGCAGCGCGGCCTTTAACGCGTACGCCACACTTGCCCGTCCCGTTGCCGCCAGCAGCCCGACGGTCAAGGCGTCCGGCGATGGGTTTGACTATGGCGCTGCGGCGGTCGGCGCGGGGCTCGCCCTGACGATCATTGTGGTGGTCACCGCCGGCGGCCTCGCTGTGCGCCGTCGCAGGCGACCACAGTACGGCTAGCCGGCAGTCGACCAGCTCGGGGCGGGCGACCTCGCCCGCCCCGAGCGTTGCCGGATGCTCTCCCACTCGGCGGCCCGGGCTCCGTTAACCGCTCACACCCGGGAGATCGCGGATGTCTATGAGTCCGGTCATCCAGTCGGGGGTCGAGATCGCGGAGCATCGCAGTGGTGGCGCTGGCGACGCTTGGCTACTTATCGCGGTGGGAATTGGCGGACTGTTGATCAGGTCGATGAGCGCAGGCCGAGCGGTGCGTCGATCGACCGTTACCGTACCGTCCTCGCAGACGTGCTCGGGCGGTAGGTATAGACGGCAGCGTCGAACCAGTCGGACGCTTCTACCGGTCGACCACGGTCGAGCGATGACAGCCGTGGTGTATCGCAGCGACAGCCAGCCGAAGTCGGTTTGGCGAGCGAGAGGACCCAGATGCCCATCGACGCTAATCGAGAGATGGTCGCGCTCGCGCTGCCGGGCATCGCCGTCGCCGCGACGGTTCGCCGGTACCGGTTGCTGCTCTCTCGGCCTGGTGGTTGGGTGCTACAGTCGCGATGAGGGGCGCGGGGAGGGACTGGTAGTGGAGTTCCGGATACTTGGGCCGTTGGAGGTCGTGCGGGACGGCGAGTCTGTCGTCCTCGGTGGGGCGCAGCAGCGAGCGTTGCTGGCTGTGCTCGTGCTTCACCGCGGTGAAATGGTCTCGATTGACCGCTTGGTTGACGAGCTGTGGGGCGAGCGAGCCTCCACGACCGCCGCCAAGACCGTGCACGTGTACGTCTCTCGTCTGCGCAAGCAGCTGGGCTCTGACGTGATCGCGACCCACGGCCGAGGCTATCGGCTCGCGGTCGAGCCCGAACGTGTCGATGTCGCGCAGTTTGACGCGCTTTGTGTTGAGGGGCGGCGCGCGCTTGC
>DATNKY010000155.1:0-2297 GCA_035603155.1 Solirubrobacteraceae bacterium | reverse complement strand
TGCACGCCTTCGAGGTCGACCCGGACAGACGTGTGCACGACGCCGCGCCCGCCGGCCCCTCGGCTCGCGTCCACGTCCACCACTGAGAAACGCTCTGGCGACCTCGGTGATGCGGTCGTGCGCCGGGGGATCGTGATGCCGTCAGACGCGGGGTCCGTCGTTGTCGAGCAGGCCCAGCATCTCGGCACTGGCGACCGCTTCGGCCTGCGAGCTGACGCCGAGTTTGCGGTACAGCTCGCGCGTGTGGCTCTTGACGGTGTTCAGCGAGATGTACAGCTGCTGGCCGATCTCACGGCGCGAGAGCCCGGCCGCGAGTCCTCGCAGCACGGCGAGCTCGGCAGGGCTGGGCGCCTCGATCGGACCTCGGCTGCCGGCGTCCGCCTGGGCTGCGGCGAGATCGCGCTCGATTGTGGCCGCGATCGCCGGTAGCCGTCCCGGATCGGGCAACTCCCCGATCGCTCGTCGCGCCCGATCGAGGTCGTCGGCGGCGCGCGCCAGGCGCGATCGAGCGAGCCGGACCTGAGCGAGCACCAGGAGCGCATGAGCATGACCGACGGTCGGCTGCGGCGCGCGTCGCAGCCGCTCGCCGCGGACCGCCTCGCGCTCCGCGTCGTCCAGTCGCCCAGTGGCGGCGCACGCCAGCGCCAGTCCGAGGCGCGCCAGACCCACGACCCAGTAGTCGGATTGGAAGCGGTGGCGCGCGTAGGCCAGCGCCTCCCGCGCCCACGCCTCGGCGCTCTCGAAGTGGTCCAGTTCGGCGTCGACAAGGGCCAGTACGCCGAGTCCTGCGAGATACCCGAGCGGCCGGCTGGGCGCGTCCGGGTGCTGGACGGCTTCCAGCGCGATTCGGCGTGCGTCGTCCAGATCGCCGGCGAAGAAGAGCGCCTGCGACAGGCTCGCGAGCGCGCCCACGGCGATCACGTCGGCATTCGTTCGGGTGGCCGCGACCGCGCGCTGGCCCCGCTGGACGGCGCGGCCAACGTCGCCGCCCTGAATCATCGCCGCGCGGCCGATCTCCACCGCTCCCTCGACGTACGGCGACCACAGCTCCGGCCGTTCCTCGCGTGCGCGATCGGCAATCGCAATCATTCTCTGCGTCTCGAACTCCGGGCGTCCGAGCAGAAGCGAGGCGTGGGTCCCGGCGGCGGGCAGCACCGGCTGCTGGACCAGCACCTCGGGCGGGAGCCAGTTCATCCACCCGAGGAGCTGCGCAAAGCGCCCGCTCCAGACGAACTGCAGGTGATGTTCGAGCAGCAGCTCGGCGACCATCGTCGCGTCTTGAGCTGCCGCCGCATATTCGAGCGCGTCCTCCACCAGCCCATGCGCGCTGCACCAGGTCGCCGCGCGCCGGCGCAGCTCCGGTGCGGCCTCCGGCCCGAGCTCGAGCTGCAGCACCTTCCCGAACAGATGGTGGTAGCGATACCACTCCCCACGAGCGTCCAAGGAGACCAGGAACATGTTCGATCGGGTCAGGTCGTCAAGCACGGCGGCCGAGTCCTCACGGCCCAGAACCGCGTCGCACAGCGCCGGCGTAAAGCGGCTCAATACCGAGGTGCGCAGCACGAAATCTCGGGTCTCGGGGGCCAACACCGTAAGCACTTCGGCGCTCAGATAGTCGCCGACCTGGTGAGCACTCCCGGCGAACTCCCGCACTCGCCGGTCGGGATCGTCGAGTTCGCGGAGCCACAACGCCGCCAGGTACAGACCCGCCGGCCACCCCTCGGTCCGTTCGGTCAGCAGCTCGACGCTCTCATTTGAGAGTGCTATGCGCTCTCGCGACACCAGCTCGCGCGCCTCCTGGACGGTGAACGCCAGATCCCGAGCCCGGACCTCGGTCAGCGCCCGCCGCGCGCGCAGACGTGCGAGGCCGATGTCGGGGTCCGAACGCGTCGTCGCGACGAGACGGGCATTCGCGGGCAGCCGGTCGACCGCGTGCGCGATCGACCGCACCGAACTCTCGCTGTCGAGCATGTGGAGATCGTCGAGAACGATCGTCGCCGGACGTTGGTAGGCGACGAGGCCGTTCATCGTTTCGTCGACGGCACTCTCCACCGGTACGCCCGGCACGGCCAGGCGCGACAACGCCGGGCTCCCGAGGCCCGGGCCGAGCCGTTCGACGCCCGTCGCCAGATGCGTCCACAGGCGCACCGGATCACCGTCTGCGGCGTCCAGCGTGAGCCAGATGACCGGCTCGGGACGCTCCGTACACCACGATCTGGCCAGCGACGTCTTGCCGTAGCCGACCGCCGCGCTGAGCACCGTCAGGGCCGCTCCACCTCCGTCGTCGAGCCGCTCGA
>DATNKY010000315.1:0-2249 GCA_035603155.1 Solirubrobacteraceae bacterium | reverse complement strand
TCGGCGTCGGGGGCGCCCTAGTCGCCGGGGGAGATCAGTGCGGGCAGCGCCGCGCGTGCTTCACGCAGGGGGTCGCCGTTGCCGCGGATCACCGAGTGGACGGCCGCTCCGTCCAACAGCATGAGCACAACCTGCGCCCTTTGCTCGGGATCGGGCACGCCGATCTCGGTGAGCAGCGCAGCCAGTTCGCGGAGCATTCCATCCTTGTGCGCGACAACCACCGGTGACGCCGGATGATCATCGTCGGGCACGTTGAGTCTGGCGCTCACGTACGGGCAGCCGATGTAGCCACCCCCGCCGCGATCGGCACGACGCGCGACGCGGTCGAATAGAGCCAGCAGCCGCTCGCGAGGTGTCTTGTCCGCAGCGTCACCGATCAGCCAGGCGCGGAGATCGAGGTCACGTTCCGCCAAGGCCTCCGCGACGAGCTCATCCTTGCCTGTGAAGTGGCGATAGAGCGACATCTTTCCGGCGCCGGCTCGCTCGGCGATCGCGGCGGGCGTCGCGGCATCGAGCCCCCCGACCGTCACCAGCTCTGCAGCGGCCTCGAGGATGCGCTGGCGTGCGTCTCTTGTTCCTGCCATTACCGGACTTATGATACCTTGAGGTCTCGCTCGACGATACGTTGAGGTCTCATGGCCATGGTTCAAGCACTGGCAGCTCGACCGGAAGTTCCGAGTGATGAGGTTTGGGCGGTGCCCGAAGACGCCCCGCGGGGGTGCCTACGCGGTCGGAGCCGCGAGCTCGTGCGACTTGGCCAGCTCCTGACTGGCATCCGGTCGGGACACAGCGGGGTCCTGGTCGTTCGCGGCGAGGCGGGGATCGGCAAGACAGCGTTGCTCGAGCAGCTGGTCGAGCATGCTTCGGGATGCACGGTGGCGCGGGCGACGGGCGTGCAGGCCGACATGGAGCTGCCGTTCGCCGGGCTACAGCAGTTGTTCGGTTCGATGCTCGGCTCGCTCGAGCGCCTCCCCGGTCCGCAACGCGATGCCGTCGAGGTTGCGTTCGGTCTTCGCTCTGGGCCTGCGCCGGACCGGTTCGAGGTGGGGCTGGCGATGCTAGGCCTGTTGGCTGAAGTGGCGGAGCGAGAGCCACTCGTGTGCGTTGTCGACGATGCCCAGTGGCTCGATCAGGCTTCCGCCCGGACGCTCGCGTTCGTCGCGCGGAGATTGATGGCCGAGTCGGTCGCGATGGTATTCGCGGTGCGCGACCCCGCTGACGAACAAACCTTCGTCGGACTGCCCGAGCTCATCCTGGGGGGCCTGAATCACGAAGACGCACGCGGTGTGCTCAGCGTGGCGATCGCCGGGCGAGTCGATGAGCGGGTGGTAGACCGGATCGTCGCCGAGACCCGCGGCAACCCGCTGGCATTGCTCGAGCTCCCGCGCGGACAGTCGGCGGCGGAGCTCGCGGGCGGCTTCGGGGTGAGCTCGACGCAGCCAATCTCCGCTCGTCTGGAGCAGAACTTCCTGGGACGTGTCCGGTCGATGCCAGACCGGACGCAGCGGTTCCTGCTCCTCGCCGCGGCCGAGCCGGCGGGCGACCCCGCGTTGCTGATCCGCGCCGCGGAGCTGGTCGGGCTGGGCGTCGACGCGGCCGCGCCGGCGGAGGCGGTCGGTCTGATCGAAATCGCGGAGCAGGTCCGGTTTCAGCACCCGCTCGTGCGCTCGGCGATCTATCGCGCGGCGCCGC
The DNA here is from genome assembly GCA_035603155.1 of Solirubrobacteraceae bacterium. Lineage (GTDB taxonomy): Bacteria > Actinomycetota > Thermoleophilia > Solirubrobacterales > Solirubrobacteraceae > Palsa-465. The sequence goes on along the minus strand of DATNKY010000315.1, from coordinate 557 downwards.
TCGTCGACAGGCAGACCGTCCACCGCGCTCTGGCCGACGCGACCGATGCGCAGACAGCGCCCGATCGCCGAACGTGGCATCGCGCGCAAGCCTCGCTCGGAGCCGACGAGGATCTCGCCGGCGAGTTGGAGCGGTCAGCCGACCGGGCGCAGGCGCGCGGCGGCATGGCGGCAGCGGCGGCCTTCCTGGAGCGGGCAGCGGCGCTCACACCGGAGTGCGCCCCACGCGCTCGGCGAGCATTGGCGGCGGCGCATGCAAAGTACCTCGCTGGGTCGCCTCAGGCAGCGCTGACCCTCCTGGAGAGCTCAGCATCCATGGCGATGGATGGACTCGAGGGCGCGATGGCCCAGCGACTTCGCGGACGGATCGCGCTGCACGTCAGTCGCACCGGAGAGGCCGCACCGCTTCTCCTTGACGCGGCCCGGCGGCTCGAATCGTTCGATCCGGAACTCGCGCGCGATACGCACCTGGAAGCTCTCTACGCGGCTTCCGTCGCCGGCCGGCTCGGCAGCGGCATGCTCGAAGCGGCCACCGCCGCGCGACTCGCGCCTGCGGGG
>DATNKY010000550.1:0-2080 GCA_035603155.1 Solirubrobacteraceae bacterium | reverse complement strand
GCCGGGTACGCCGAAATCTGCGGCCGGACGCTGGCCCGCGGGCACGCCCGCTCCGGTGACCCCGTCACGATCAGCGCCTACCTCGGCTCCGGCGACGCCATGGATAGGGCGCTCGCCGACTTCGCCGAGCGCTACGCCGATCAGAACGAACTCGACTACGCGGCGGTGTCAACCGCTGTCAAGACTGGACGCGTCAAAGCGGAGACCGGGCTCTAGCGCGCACCCCTCTCGAATCTGCTCGGGCGCGACTTCAGCTCGGAGAGGCGAGCCGGCGGCATTGCAATCGAAGGGTGCACCTGTAACCCTGGCGACCGTGACGAGGTTCCATGGACGGATTGGACGAGCTGGACGGGATGGATGCGCGGTCGTCCGCCTCGAGAGGCGGTTTATGAGCGTTTGGCGTCCAGATCGGTGAATTGCACCACCGGCGACGCAAGGGAGGCATCTCGCTGGCGCCGTTCAGAGCGGCGCGCGGGCCATTCGCCGGCCCGTGGTTAGTCGGATGAGCCCTCAAGGGTTTGGGCCGGTCGGACCGGCGTTCTTTTAGAGACGCGCGACGAACGGTCGTGGATGAGGAGACCAGATCCGCCTCTGGTATCTCTAACGCTGATCGCATAGTGTTCGCCTATGGAAACGGGGAATAAACTCAAAAGAGTAACGGTCATCGGAGCGGTTGCGGCCGTTGCGGCCGGAGTCAGCCTGATCGGTCCCGTCGCCTCAGCGGCGACTGCGCCGACCTGCCAAACGCGCGACTTTCGGATCCGGAAGGTCAACGACCAGGGCGCCCTCGGGACCTACCTGATCGGGATCGCCTACCGAAACATCACAAAGAGCACCTGCACCACCAACGGGTTCCCTGGGGTAACCCTGTACTCGCACGGACGCAAGCTGGTGGTCGCAACCAGACAACACGACGCCCACTTCTCCGCGATACAGATCAGACCGGGACGTCGGGTGTTCGGCGTCGTCTCCTACCTGCACTTCCCTTCACCCGGACATCGGTGCCGTGCGGTCACCGGTCTGGGCGTCTACGCCCCGAACAGCACCCAGTTCGTGCGATTCTCGATCCGGCGGGGAGACGTCTACTGCTCAGCCGCGACCGTGTACCCGCTCGCGACCAGTGTCAACGGTTCGGTCAGCGGCCGTTAGTCGGCTGGCGGCTCGAGCAGCCGCGCGATGGTTTGGATGGCGATCGAGGTGCGGTCTCCACATCAATCCGGTTGAGGCCAACGCAGATCCACCCTCTCCGACCAGCAGAGCGATCACAATCAATACCAGCATGACCGGCGCGAGCAATAACCACCGCAGCCACTCAAACGCTGCACAAGCCAGGAAGTTGCTAGCGAATTGCCCGTAGCGGGCGTTTCCGACCGTCGATCGTGTTGTGTCAGCGTGGCGCCCGGTTTTGGGGCTCACGGCGCGGCCGCGGTCAGCTCGCCCGCGGCGGCGAGCACCTCGGCGATGAGTGTCGCGAGGTCGGCTTTGTTGGTGGCTGGGTGCAGGATGCAGGCGCGCATGGTTTCGCGGCCCTCGTAGACCGTGCCGGTCACGAACGCGCGCCCTCGCGCCTGGACGGCCTCAGGCAGGGCGCGGTTGACCGCCTCGAGTTGGTCCGCCATGCATCCAGGCGGCCTGGCTCTGAACGCCACGATCGACGTCTGCGGGAGGGTCGCGAGCTCCAGCCAGGGTTCTTGCTCGATTAGCGCAGCGAGCTCGCGGGCGAGCGCGTTCGCGCGAGCGACCTGGTCGACGATCCCGTCGCGACCACGCGCGGCGATCGTCGCCCACGTCTTCAGCGCGCGGAACGGCCGCGTCTGCTCGAGGCCGTACTCGGCGAAGGTCCCCACCTCCGCGCCTGCGTCTTGGCGCAGGTAGGGCGGGACGACGCTGAACGCGTCGCGAAGTTCTTCGGGGCGACGCACAAGCACGCAGCCAGCGTCGACCGGGACACCGAGCCACTTGTGCGGGTCGAGCGTCAACGAGTCGGCTCGCTCCATGCCCCGGTAGCGCGCAGCGATCGCTGGGTCGAGCACCCCGAAGGCGCCGTAAGCGCCGTCGACGTGGAACCAGAGCCGCTCGG
>DATNKY010000637.1:0-5875 GCA_035603155.1 Solirubrobacteraceae bacterium | reverse complement strand
CGGATGTTCCTGATCGGCGCCGCCGGCTTCACCGCCGCGTCGGCCGCGTGCGGCCTGGCGCCGAGCACCGGCTTTCTGGTCGGCGCGCGGCTCGCGCAGGGCCTATGCGGAGCGATGATGATTCCGCAGGGGCTGGGCGTGATCCGCGAGGTGTTCCCCGCCGACGAGCTCCCGAAGGCGTTCGGGTTGTTCGGTCCGGTGATGGGCTCGGCGGCGATGATCGGACCGATTCTCGGCGGTGCGCTGATCGCGCTGGACCTGTTCGGCTCCGGCTGGCGGTTGGTGTTCCTGATCAATGTCCCGCTCGGCATCGCCGCGGTTATCGGCGCGGCCGTGCTGCTGCCGGTCACGCGCACCCGGCACGCGGACAGCCTCGACCTCGGCGGCGCGGTGCTGGCGGCCGTCGGCGCCGTGGCAATCGTCTACCCGCTGATCCAGGGCCGGGAGCTCGGCTGGCCGGCGTGGACCTACGCATCGATGGGGGCGAGCGTCGTGCTGTTCGCGCTCCTGGCGCGTCACCTGCGCCGCCGCAAGGCCGCAGGTCGCGATCCGCTGATCGAGCCGAGCATCTTCACGCACCGTGGCTACACCGCCGGCGCGCTGGTACTGATGCTCTATTTCGGCGGCATGGTCGGCTCGATGCTGACGCTGACGCTGTTCCTGCAGCTCGGCGAGGGCTTCAGCGCAATCCACGCGGGCCTGACCCTCGCCCCATTCGCGCTGGGCACCGCGATCACGGCCCCGTTCTCGGCGCAGAAGATGGCGTCGATCGGCGGCCGCACGTTGATCCAGATCGGCGGCCTCGTGTCGATGGTCGGATACACCGCGGTGGCGCTGATCGTCGCCTCGACCGGTCACGCATCGACGTGGGCGCTGATCGGGCCGCTGCTGGTGATCGGGATGGGCATGGGACTGTTCGTCGTGCCCGTGTTCGACACGATCATCTCGGCGGTCACCGATGCCGAGACCGGATCGGCGTCGGGCGTGCTGAACGCGATCCAGCAGCTCGGCGGCGGGATCGGCGTCGCGGTCCTCGGGACGATCTTCTTCACCGTCCTCGGACACGAGGGCTTCGCGCCCGCGTTGACGCACTCGATCTGGTGGCAGGTCGGTCTGCTCGGCGCGATGCTCGCGCTCACGCCGCTGCTCCCGGCGCGTGCCCGTGAGCCGGAGTCGGCTCGCGCCGACGGGGACTCGGAGGCCGCGTCCGACGACACCCGGGAGCGACTCGCCGAGACCGTCGCGGCATGACCGCTAGAGCCCCGGCCGAGGCGAGCTCGTCGCGGCCGGGGCCTGCGCCTCGTTTCAGGGAGCCTGCGACCCGCGGTGGCGGCGCAACTCGGCGAGCAGCAGCTTCGAGTGCATCGCGCCGACCAGCTCCCGCAGCGGTTGGGCGCCCGAGGAGATGATCTGCACGGCGCGCTCGACCTCGACCTCCTCCTCGACCAGCCGGCGCATCAGCACCTCGACCTCCTCCTGCACGAGCGGTGCCAGCGCCTGGCGGTAGCGGAGCGTGTCGTAGACCGTGAATCCGATCGCCTCCTCATAGCCGCCGGCGCGAAAGCGCGAGATCGCGGCGACGATCGCCACGTCGTCGGCGTCGTAGCCACGCCCGTTCGGCGTCAGGATCCCGAGCTCCTCGAGCTTTTCGAGGACGTTTCTTGGCACGTCGTAGGTCGCCTGCGCCAAGCTGCGCGAGACCCGTCGTGCCTCGCCCGTCTCGATCGCCCGCTCGAGGATCCGGTCCTCGAGCTCGATCATCCGCGTGGCCCGCTCGGGGTCGTCGGCCAAGACCTCGCGGATCACCCGCAGCGGCATGAAGCGCTCCTCCTGCAGGCGCTTGATCAGCCCGATGCGCTGGACGTACTCCTCGGGGTAGTACGCCATGTTGCGGCTCGTGCGCACCACGTCCTCGTCGGAGCCGAGCAGCCCTTCGCGCAGGTAATGCTTGATCGTCCCGGTGCTGACCCCCGAGCGTTCGGCGAGCTCTGACATCTTCAGCCTGCCGCCGGTCGCGGTCACCTCAACCGCCCATGAACGACCCGCGCGCGTGCTCGCCGGCGCCCGCGACCGCGCCGGCCTGCATCAGCGCCGCGATCTCCTGCTCGCCGAAGCCCGCCTGCGCGAGCACCTCCTCGGTGTGCTCGCCGAGCGCCGGTCCCGGCGTGCGCCCCGGGTCGGCCGGTGTCCGTCCGAGCTTGATCGGCGCGCCGAGCTGCCTGATCGGCTGCTCGGATCCCGGCTGATCGAGCGTGACGATCATGTCTCGTGCGCGAACCAGCTCGGAGTCGAGCACCTCGTCGAAATCGAGCACCGGCTCCAGGCAGCAGTCGTGCTCGGATGCGAACGCGCGCCACTGCTCGCGCGTGCGCTGCCTGAAGATCTCGCTCACCGTCCGGTGGGCATCGGTGCCGGGAGCGTCGAGCTGGTGTGCAACCAGCCCGGGGCGTCCAACGCCCTCGCACCACGCCTGCCAGAACTTCGGCTCGAGCGCGCCGAGCGAGACATAACCGTCCGCGCACTCGTACGGGCGGTAGCAGATGTAGTGACCCGCGAGCCCGAGCTCGCCGCGGCGCGACGCGTGACCGGTCGCGAACGCGTCGGCGGCGACCATCGCCAGCCACGCGAGCGAGCCGTCGAACATCGAGCAGTCGACGAGCTGGCCCTCGCCCGAGCGATCGCGCTCGCGCAGCGCGATCAGGATCCCGAGAGCGGCCGTCAGCGCGCCGCCGCCGATATCGGCGATCTGGCCGGCCGCCTGCACTGGCGGTCCGTCGCGCTCGCCGGTAAGGCCGAGGAGCCCGTTGAGGCCCAGGTAGTTCATGTCGTGACCGGATCGGTCCCGGTTGGGCCCGTCCAGGCCGTAGCCGGTGATCGCGCAGTAGACGAGCCCCGGGTTCTCGCTACGCAGCCGCTCGTAGCCGACGCCGAGCCGGTCGAGCACCCCCGGCCTGAATGACTCGAGCAGGACGTCGGCATCGCGCACCAGGCGCAGCAGCACCTCCTTGCCCGGCTCGGACTTGAGGTTGATCCGGATCGAGCGCTTGCCGCGGTTGAGCGCCAGAAAGCGCGCGCCCTTGGCCGAGTCCACCGGCCCGTCGTAATACGGCGGCGACCAACGGATGTAGTCGCCCATCCCGGTGTCCTCGACTTTGATCACGTCGGCGCCGAAGTCCGCCAGCAGCAGCGAGCAGAACGGCCCCGGCAGCAGCCTGCTGAGATCGAGAACCGTGAGCCCCTCGAGCGGCAACCCGGCGCTCACGCCGCGACCCGGGGCGTGATCCCCAGCAGCGCGCGGGCCTCCTGCACCGTCGCGGCGCGGCGTCCGGTGTCCTCGGTCAGCTGGCGCGCCTTGGCGATCAGATCCCCGTTCGAGCGCGCCATTTCCCCATTTGGCAGATAGAAGTTGTCCTCGAGCCCGACGCGGATCGACCCACCCAGCGTCAACGCCGCGGCGACCAGCATCCACTGGTCGCGCCCGATCCCGATCACGCCCCAGTGATGCGTGCCGGCGGGCAGGTTGTCGGCCATCACGGCGAGGTTGCGGGCGCTCGCGGGCACGCCGCCGACGACCCCCATCACGAAGTCGGCGTGCAGCGGCGCCTCGAGCAACCCCATGTCGACCAGCGGCTCCAGCGAGCCCACGTGCCCGACGTCGAAGCACTCGTGCTCGGGCTTGATCTGCAGCCGCCGCATCGCCTCCAGCAGTTCGATGATCTCATCAAACGGGTTGGTGAACACGAACTTGAACACGAACTCCTTGCGCGAGCGCGAGTACTTGGCGTAGTTCATCGAGCCCATGTTCAGCGCCGCCACCTCGGGCCGGCAGGCCTCGAGATAGGCGATCCGCTTGGCAACCGGGACGCCGACGGTGCCGGTGGAGAAGTTGATGATCGCCGCATCGCCGACCTCGTCGACGATCGCCCGCTTGATCGCGGCGAAATCCTCGACCTCGTACGACGGCGCGCCGTCCGGAGTGCGAGCGTGGATATGGATGTGGACCCCGCCCTCGTCGACGATGCGGCGCGCTTCCGACGCGTACTCGGCCGGCGTGTACGGGATCGCCGGGCACTGATCGCGGTTGGCGATCGCGCCCGAGATCGAGCACGTGATGATCGCGGGATCAGACACGCTCACGCCAGCACCGCGTGGAATCGGCTATGCCGATTTCACCGCCCCGGGAGTTCCGCGTAGCGGAACTCCCAATGGAATCGGCTTCGCCGATTCCACTCATACGGGAACGACTCCTGAACGCTTGTATGGCCGCTCGATCTTCTTGCCGGCCGCCATCTCGAGCGCGCGGCAGATCGTCTTGCGCGTCTCGCGGGGATCGATCACGTCGTCGATCATGTCGTTGCCGGCGGCTACGTAGACGTCGATGATCTTGCGAAAGTCCTCGATCAGCTGCTGTTTGGTGGCGGCAGGATCCTCGGACTGCTCGACCTGCTTGCGGAAGATGATCTCGACCGCACCCTCGGCCCCCATCACGCTGATCTCGGCGCTCGGCCAGGCGACGATCAGATCCGGCTCATAGGCGCGACCGCACATCACGTAGTAGCCGGCGCCGTAGGCCTTGCGGACCACGACGGTGACCTTGGGGACGGTCGCGTTCGCCGTCGCGTACAGCATCTTGGCGCCGTGGCGGATGATCCCCGCCTGCTCGACCTTGGTGCCGACCATGAAGCCGGGCACGTCCATCAGGTACACGAGCGGGATTCCATAGGCGTTAGCCAAATTGATGAATCGCGCCGCCTTGTCGGCCGAGTCGTTGTCGAGGATCCCGCCGAGCTGTTTGGGCTGGTTGGCGACGATCGCCGCCGGGCGGCCGCCGAAGCGGGCCAGGCAGGTGATGATCGTCTTCGCGAACTGGGGCTTGAGATCGAAGTAGTACCCGTCGTCAACGATCCGCCGGATCACCTCGTACATGTCGTACGGCTTGCGGTTTGACTCGGGCAGGACGTCGAGCAGCTCCTCGTCGCCGCGATCGATCGGGTCGCGCGTCTCGAGCACGGGCGGGGGCTGCTCGCAGTTCTGCCCAAAGAAGCTCAGGTACTGCTTGATCGCCTCGATGCACGCCGGATCGTCGGCCACCTCGAGATCGCCGACGCCCGACTTGCGACAGTGCACGCGCGAGCCGCCGAGCTCCTCCTGGGTGACGTCCTCCCCCACCGCAGCGCGGACCAGGTGGGGCCCGGCCAGCGCCATCGACCCGCGGCCCTTGACCATCGGGACGAAGTCGGCCAGGCCGGGGATGTAGGCCGTGCCGGCTGCGCACGGCCCCATCAGCGCGGCGATCTGCGGGATCACGCCGCTCATCACGACCTCCTCGCGGAACAGGTGCCCGGAGCCCGCGAACAGGGAGCCGACGGCCTCTTGGATGCGCGCACCGGCGGAGTCCAGCAGCCAGATGAACGGGATCCGCTTCGTCAACGCGAGCTCGCGCAGGCGCGAGACCTTCAGCTCGCCGGTCATGCCCATCGAGCCGGCCATCACCGTGAAGTCGTAGGCGGCGACGGCGGCGAGGCGGCCGTCGATCTTGCCGTACCCGGTGATCACGCCATCGGCGGGCGCGTTGACCCCGGCCATCGCCACCTGCGAGAAGTGCGGGCGGCCGTGGATGCCCAGCTCGGTGAACGTGCCGTCGTCGATCAGCAGCGCCAGGCGCTCGCGCGCCGTCAGCTTCTCGGCGGCGTGCTGCTTGGCGATCTTCTCCGCGCCGCCGCCCAGTTCGATCTGCGCGCGGCGCGCGTGCAGGTCCTCGACCAGCGGGCGCAGCAGCGAGCTCTTGCCCGCCGGCTCCGCGGTGGTCCCGTCGGCTGTCTGCTCGGTCGCGCTCATCAGCGTCCTTTCCACTGCGGCTCGCGCTTCTCGAAGA
>DATNKY010000630.1:0-4942 GCA_035603155.1 Solirubrobacteraceae bacterium | reverse complement strand
GGTTGTCGTTGGAGAAGTGCAGCGCCTTCTGGGCCGAGGGCAGCGCGATGTTGACGATCGTGGCGTCGAGCACGACCATCAGCTGCGCGATGCCGAGGATCGCGAGGATCGCCCAGCGGCGGGCCTGATGAGGGTTCTCGGTCATTTGGTGCTCCGGGTGGTCTCGAAAGTGGAACATGATCATCCAAGTGGATGCAAGGCATCCGGTTCCTGGTCGGCACAAGGTAGCACAAAAGTGGATAGAGTCAATCCGGTTCACTAGAGTCCTCTCAACACCGTGATCCCAGACGACCCAAAACCCCTTCGAGTCGATGCGGAGCGAAACCGCCAGCGGATCCTCGACGCCGCGCGCGAGCTGTTCGCGGAGCGCGGGCTCGGCGTGACGCTCAACGACATCGCCCACCACGCAGGAGTCGGCGTCGGGACCGTCTACCGGCGTTTCCCGGACAAGAACAAGCTGATCGATGACCTGTTCGAGCAGCGGATCGAGGACCTGGTGGGTTTCATGGACGAGGCGGTCGCCGACCCCGATCCGTGGCACGGGATCACCGTCTTCCTGGAGCGGGCCCTCGAGCTGCAGGCGTCTGATCGAGGCGTCAAGGAGCTGCTCACGGGAATGCCGGATGGGCTGCAACGGCTCTCGCGAATCCGCGATCGCCTGTTTCCGCTCGGAGCGGAGGTGGTCCGGCGCGCGCACGAGTCCGGGCAACTGCGACAGGACATCGAGCCGCAGGACCTCCCGATCATCCAGCTGATGATCACGACTCTGATCGACGCTGCCCGCGACGTCGATCCCGATCTTTGGCGGCGTTACCTGCAGATCGTCCTGCGGGGTCTCAGCGCCCAGCCCGAGCTCGAGCCGCCGCTGGAGCAGCTGGCATTGCGGGTCGGCGACGTTGCGCGCGTGATGTCGGCGCTGGGCAAGCCCGGCCCGTAGACCGCCCTCGGGGCCGGAGCAGTGTCGATCCCGGGCGCATAGCGACGAAGATTGACCGCGGCCACGGTCCACGCGCCGCGCCGACCGGGTAGCGTGCCGCACGTGCTCGCCGCCTTCGCCGCCGCCATCGACCGCGATGAACCGCTCGCCGGGCTGCGCGTCGGTGAACGCCCCGAACCCGAGGTCCCAGACGGCTGGACCATGGTCAACGTCCGCAGCGCGGCGCTCAACCACCACGACCTATGGTCGCTGCGCGGCATCGGGCTGAGCGAGGACAGCCTGCCGATGATCCTCGGATGCGACGCGGCCGGAATCGACGAGGACGGAAACGACGTCGTGGTCCACGCGGTCATCACGAGCGACTCGTGGCGGGGCGACGACACGCTCGATCCGCGCCGGTCGCTGCTGTCCGAGCGCTACCAGGGGGCGCTCGCCGAGCGCGTGGCGGTGCCGAAGCGAAACGTCCTGCCCAAACCGCCCGAGCTGTCATTCGAGCACGCGGCCTGCCTGCCGACCGCGTGGCTGACCGCCTACCGGATGCTGTTCACGCGCGGCGACGTCAAGCCGGGCATGACCGTGCTCGTGCAGGGCGCGACCGGAGGCGTCGCGACCGCGCTGACCGTGCTCGGGAGCGCCGCGGGCGCGCGGATCTGGGTCACGAGCCGCTCGCAGGACAAGCGCGAGCAGGCGCTGAAGCTCGGCGCCGAACAGGGGTTCGAAGCCGGCGCGCGGTTGCCCGAGCGCGTCGACCTCGTGATGGAGACCGTCGGCGAGGCGACCTGGCCGCACTCGGTGCGGTCCCTGAAGCCGGGAGGCACGCTGGTCGTCAGCGGCGCGACCTCGGGCCAGGCGCCGGCGGCCGAGCTCAACCGCGTGTTCTTCCTGCAGCTTTCGGTGGTCGGGTCGACGATGGGCACGCGCGAGGAGCTGGAGCGGTTGATCCGCTTCTGCCTGGAGCGCGACATCCGCCCGACGATCCACGCCTCGATGCCGCTGACCAACGCACGGGAAGGCTTTCAGGCGCTGCTCGAGGGCGACGTCGTCGGCAAGATCGTGTTCACGGTCTAGCCGCTCTCGGCGGCCTAACGGCTCTCGGCGGCCCAACGGCTCTCGGCGGCCTCAGAAGACGATCACAGCCCGGCCGCGCAGGCCACCGGCGTCCATCACGAGCTCGGCGTCGGCCGCCCGCTCGGGCGGATACTCGCCGGCCACGCGCAGCGCGAGCGTGCGGTCGGCGGCGAGCGAGCGCAGCTCGAGGAGCCACTCGGTCCGCTCGAGCACCTCGCGGACGCGGACCTGATGCACGACGATCCCGCGCTCGGTCGGGCTCCCGTCCCACCCGCGCACCACCGCGATCCCGCCGCCGTCGCGGATCGCGCCGAACACGTCGCGGCCGAGGAGCGCCGTGTCGTAGACGGCGGCTACTCCCTCGGGGGCGATCTCCCCGACCGCGGCCACGAGCCCGTCGCCCCGCGGGAGCACGTGGTCGGCGCCGAATCCGCGCACGAGCTCCCGGTCGGCTCCGCGCGCGTCCGCGAGCACGCGCAACCCCCGGCGCTTGGCGATCCCGATCACATACGAGGCGAGCAGGCCGGCGCCGCCGGTGACGAGCAGCGTCTCGCCGTCGCCGAGCGACAGCAGCTCGAGGCCGAGCATCGCGGTCAGGCCGTTCATCGGCAGCGTCGACGCCTGCTCGAGCGACGCGCCCTCCGGCGCCGCGACCGTCGACGCGGCCGGGGCGACCACGAGCTCGGCCTGGGCGCCGCCCTCCGGCCGGCGAGGCGTAACGGCAGCCATCACCCGCTCGCCCACCTGCAGACGATCGACTCCGGGTCCGACGCTCTCGATCGTCCCGGAGGCGTCCATTCCGGGCGTCCAAGGCGGCGGCAGATCTCCCCCGCCGCCCTCGCGCAGCCCGATGTCGGTCGGATTGACCGCGGCCGCTCGGACCGCGATCCTCACTTCGCCCGGGCCCGGGTCCCGGACCGGACGGTCGATCACCTCGAGGACCTCGAGGCCTCCCGGCCGGTTGATGCCAACCGCACGCACGTACGTCACCCTAGTCGCTGCGAGCGGCGGCCTCGAGCTCGAGATCGAGCTCGGTGCGGACCCCGAGCGCCCCTAGCGCGGCATTTGCCTCCTGGAGGCTGCGCGCTCCGGCGACCGCCTGAGCGAGCCGTCCGACGATCTCGTAGGTGATCTCGACGTCGAGATAGAAAGTGAGCGACGCGACCGTGCTCAGCTCGAGGGTTCGCGCCCCGCCCCGGATCGTCACCGGCCCATTGACGCCGCGGAACGCGCGCACGGCCTGGGCGCTGGCCTCCGTCGGGACGAGGTCGATGCAGCGCTCGAGCCGCTCGGCGACGGCTTCGGTCAGTCCGCGAGCGCCGGCGAGTCCACCCGCGGCCGCCACCTCGGCGAGCCTCGACAGCACCTCCTCTGGTGTCAGCTCGGCGTCGCAGCCGACCCCGAACACCCCGAGCAGAACCGGGGTCCCGCCGGCCACGAGTCGTGACGCCGCTGCGAGCAGGACCGCGTCACAGAGCGGACTGCGCAGACCGGGCTCGGCACCGTCGGCGAGCACGTCGCCGCCGACGTCCACCAGCACGAGCAGGTCGCGCTGCAGGTGCTCGACCGCCGCCGCGAGACCATCGGCGACCCCCGCCGGCCCATCGTCAATCGTCACGAGCACCGTCGGCCGGTCGAGAAACGCCGCCATCCGCGACTCGGCGAAGTACATCTCGCGCCCCCGCGCGCGGGTCCGCGGGCCCGCCAGCAGGACTCCGGGCGCGATCGGCTCGCCGTCCTCGATCTCGTCGACGCGCCGCGGCCCCGGAACCGGATCGATCGGGCGCCGCTCCCAGCTGATGCCGCCCACGAGCGGCTCGCCGCCGTCGTAGATGCGCTGCAGCTCGGCGCTCGCGAGGGCGCCGACGACGTCGCCGCCGCCGCCCATCCCGATCACGAGCGGGCGCCGGGCGGCGCGCAGGATTGCCTCGGCGTCAGCCACCGAACCCGTTCCTTACCACGATCGAGGCGTGCAGCTCTCCGTCGGCGTCGATGATCCAGCGTCGATCGCCGTGACTGAGCACCCGCTTGGCCCCGGCCTGAGACGGGGTGCGGTATTCGAGCTCGGCGTCGAGCCGCTCGGGATCAGGCCCGGCGAGCAGCTCTTCTTCGAGCGGCCCCCAGTAGGCGGCGTTGTTGACGTGGTCGGCGATGTCGCACTCGATCAGCCGGAAGGTCCACGGCACCCCCACGGAATCGGCCGGCGGGGCGGGGTGTCGGAGCCGCGCGCTGACCTTGCGGTCGGCCGCCGCGCTGCCGTAGACGGCGAGCTCCGGCTCGGTGAGCACCATCGGGCGCCAGCGCTCGGGGTCGAGGTGGACCCACAGCGAGACCGCCTCCACGATCGCTTCGGACCCGCCCGCCGGCACCACGTCGGTCCGGCGCTCGGCCCACATCCGTCCCAGCCCGCTGCAGAAGGTGGTCAGCTCGAACCGCTCGCCGAACCGCGGAAAGCGGTTGACGCGCATCCTCGTGCGGCGCACGACCCACACCGCCGCCTGCTCGAGGCCGACGTCGGCGACGTCGGCGTAGGCGACGTCCTGCAGCCAGCACGCGAGCGCGTCGAGTCGCACCCGTCCCGACGGCGCGCAGTCAGCGAAACCCGGGAGCCGTGACTGCGTGAACGCCCGGCCGCCGGGCTGCCCGGGCAACAGCTCGTCGAAGTGATGCTCCACGTAGCTCAGCGTAGAAAGCTCGGCGCCGATCACGCTCGGCGTATCGCGCTCAGGACCCACGCGATGAACACGGCCTGAAACGGGAGCCGCACGTAGAGCGCCGTGGCGCCGCCCGGGACCGTCGGGTAGTCCTCGGGGTGCAGCGCCATGTGGATGTTGGCCGGGAACACCGCCAGCAGCGTCGCGACCAGCCAGTAGCCCGCCAGCCGCCGGTACCGGGGGTGCATCAGCGCGGCGCCCCCGGCGATCTCGGCCACGCCGC